>JAFZNQ010000040.1 GCA_017552965.1 Abditibacteriota bacterium
ACCTGCCAACTGCACGGCCGCCGGCAACTACGCCAAGGTGCTGCACTATGACAAGCCCAACACGGACATGCTGAACCCGTGGCCGGTGAAGGACTCATAAATAAAAAAAACGCTCCCCGCAAGGGGAGCGATTTTTTAGTCTCTCTTGTTCTTGGTCTCGGTCTCGTATTTGATCCTCACCATATCATAGACCACGTCGGGGATCTCTATCCTGCCGAAGCTGCAGCTCTCCGGCTGGCCCGGCCCCGCGTATTTGGGGTCGCAGCAGAAGTGGTCGTCCCTGTATTTGTCTCTCTGGCTCTTGTCTCTCAGATCGGGTATCTCCACGGGCCGGTTGCCCTCCCAGGCGGACCGGTAGCCCAGAGTGCCTATCATGGTCATATCCAGACCCGTATAGACGTCTATGGCCTCCTCCCTGCCCTCTCTGTCCAGTATGCAGTCCAGAAAATGCTGCATGGTCCAGTAGTCGGAGCCTCCGTGGCCCTCGGTGGCCCGGGACAGCTCGTTTTCCTTGTCCGGCTTGGGCTCGTAGTAGTCGGCCTTGCCCGCGTCCTGTATCCAGGTGTGGAGCATGTTCTCCCGGGCGCCGAAGCGGTCGGACTCCATCTGGCCGTTGGTGCCGTACACACAGTACCATATGGATTCCATGGACCGGCGGTAGCCCCCCTGCAAAAACTTGCCGGTGGCGCCGTTCTCAAACTGCACGCACAGCATGGCGCCCTCTCCGGCCCGCTTGCCCGTGTATCTGGCGAACTTGTTGGGGGTGTCGAAGGCCACCACCTTCACCGGCCTCAGGCCCGTGATGGTGATGATGGGCCCCGCGGCGTGGGTGCAGTAAAAGGTGGCGGGGATCCAGTTGCGCCAGTGGTCTCTCTGGCCGTAGGTGATGAGATGCCTGATGGACTCGCCGTCGTGGACGTATTCCCCTTCGCCGTGCTGAAACTCGCCTATGTCTCCCCGGCGGTATATCTTTTTCATCTCGGCGGTGGAACGGAAGTAGCAGTAGTTTTCCGAATAGGTGTACACCTTGCCGGTCTCCTCCACTGCTTCCACCAGCTCCACGGCCTCTGCCATGGTCTCGCAGGCCAGCACCTCGCTGGTCACGTGCCGGCCGGACCTGAGGCACCTCACCGCATAGGGGGCGTGCTCCGTGGCGTAGTTGGCCAGCACCACCGCATCCATGTCATGCTCCAGAAACTTGTCAAAGTCCTCGTAGAGAGTCACCTTTTCGCCGTGCTTCTCCGCCAGCTGCCGGCAGCTTTCCAGGGCCGGCTTGAATTTGTCGCAGATGGCCACCAGCTCCGCGTCGGGATGCTGGCTCATGACTCCCACCATGGTGGAGCCTCTGCCGGCGCCGAAGACGCCGATCTTTACCTTTTTGCTCATGCTTTTCTCCGTAAGCTCCTAAAAGTTTTGTTATTTATATTATACCCTTTTTTCCGGGCAAATATATACAAAAGCCCCCGGGGGAGGCTTTTTTTTTGCATATATTTTCCGGCTTCCTATCTGCCCTGCCACTTTTCCCTGACGGCAGCGTAGGCTTCGTCCGGTATATTCGCATCACCGAAGGAGCAGGAGCAGGGAGGCTGCCCCGGAAGCCGGGCGAGAGCCGGGTCCGCGCAGAAGAAGTCGTTGCGGAACTGCTCCCTGTTGGCCCTGACCCTGAGATCCGGGCAGTCCATGGGGGCGTTGCCGCAGAAAAGGGACCTGAAGCCCAGGGTCCCGATCATGGTCATATCCACCGCCGTATAGACGTCTATGACCCGGTCTCCGCCCTCCCGGCCCAGTATGGCGTCCAGGAAATACTGCATGGTCCAGAAGTCGGAGCCCCCGTGGCCCTCGGTGGACCGGGACAGCTCGTTCTCTTCTTCAAACTCGGGCCTGTAGTATCTGGCCTCCTTTTTGTCATGGATCCAGGTATGGAGCATCTCCGCGTGATCGCCGAAGCGGTCGGTCTCCATCTGGCCGTTGGTGCCGTACAGGCAGAACCACAGGACGTTCTCCTGCCGCCTGTAGCCGCCAGTGAGGAATTTGCCGGTGCCGCCGTTCTCGAACTGGACGCACAGCATGCTGCCGTCCCCCTTGCGGGCAGTATAGGTCTGACCGAGCCTGTTGGGGTTCTCGTAGGCCGTCACCTTCACGGGACGCAGCCCGGTGATGGTAAGGATGGGGCCGGTGCCGTGGGTGCAGTAGAAGGTGGAGGGGACCCAGTTGCGCCAGTGGTTCCTCTCGCCGTAGGTGAGCAGGTGCCAGTCGGGCTCGCAGTCGTGGACGTATTCCCCTTCGCCGTGGAGGAACTCGCCTATATCCCCCCGGCGGTACAGCCTGCGCATCTCCCAGGTGGCCCGGAAATACGAACAGTTCTCGGCGTAGGTGTACACCCTGCCCGACTCCTCCACCGCCTCTATGAGCTCAACGGCCTCCGCCATATTCTGCATACACAGCACCTCGCTGGTCACGTGTCTGCCGGACCTGAGGCACTTCACCGCGTAGGGCGCGTGCTCCGTGGCGTAGTTGGCTATGACCACGGCGTCCATATCGTGCTCCAGGAACCTGTCAAAGTCCTCGTAGAGAGTCACTTTTTCGCCATGCTTCTCCGCCAGCTGCCGGCAGCTTTCCAGAGCCGGCTTGTATTTGTCGCATATGGCCACCAGCTCGGCGTCGGGATGCCGGCTCATGACCCCCACCATGGTGGAGCCCCGGCCTGCGCCGAAGACTCCGATCTTTACTTTTTTGCTCATGCTTGTCTCCGTCATTGAAAAACTGTATTATTAAAATTATACTCTTATTTATGGTAAATAAATGCACAGAACGCCCCCGGAGGGGCGTTTTTTCTGTCTTTTGCGCGGGCAGTCTTTTGTCCCGTCCTCCTGCCCTATTCCAGCAGGCCCAGCTTCCGGGCCTGCTTCATCAGGTCAAAGAGCTCGTCCGGGGTCACGGGCACGTAGTCGTCCCCCAGAGCCCGGACGCACTTCAGGATGGTCTCGGGGCTGCCGTACCAGTTGATGACGGCGGCGTGTATGAAGGCGGGACGCATGAGGGGCGTCTGCTGCCTGATCAGCTCCGCCTGCAGCTTGGACATGTCCGCTCCCTCCGCCGTGGGCGCCGGGGAGGTATAGACTGCCCGGGCCACGGGCACTCCGCGGGACACGAAATAGGCGGCCTCGCTCCGGGCAATGCCTATGGCGGGGCCGTAGTCTCCCAATATGCCTGTCAGCCAGGGCAGCACCCGGGCCCACCGGTCAAAGTCCCCTCTGGTCAGGGGCACGCTGCTGGTGTCGCCGAACTGCACCGTGGTCATGCCCAGCTTTTTCATATATTTCCCGGAGAGGCGGATGTATTCGTCCAGCAGCTTCTCGCTGTCGCCGTACAGGTCCCTGCCGTAGAGGGGCGGGGTGATAAGGCCTATACCGGGAAAGCATATAAAGCCGTCGGAGGGGGTGGCGGTCTCCAGATAGTATTCCACCACGTCGGGTATCAGCTCCGAGGCCACCGGGTTCAGGGTCCAGCCCATGGGCACCCGGCCCCTCATGGGGTTTTGCCACCATCGTTCGCCGGGCAGGGCGGTCTCCACGTACTGGATGTTGTCCCCGTCGGATATGTTGAAGCATATATACACCTTGGAGGGGTCCAGAGTCAGCTGCCGGGGGCTGTTGAGGGGCTTGTCCGGCTTGTGGAACTCCAGCCCCGCGTGAAAGGACAGATTCGGAGCCCCGGCGGTCACTATGAAGTACTTGCCCTTCTGGCTGCACACCCTCTGGAGATTGGGCTCGTTCAGCCACCCCGCCGGCTGCTCGCCGTAGCCGCCCCAGCAGCCCATCACCGGGGAATTGGCCTCCGTCTCGTCTATGAAGTCATAGCACATATCCTTTTCCTCCGGGGTCATCTCGGCGCCTATCCAGATGGGCAGTATCCTGTGGAGCACCAGATAGTCCCTCAGGGCCATATGCAGGGGATGTATGTGGCAGAGGGCGGTCTTGCAGGCCTTGTCCCACATCTTTTCCCGCACCCACTGCATGGCGGAAGCGGCGGTGAGATATTTGCCCCGGGTGTCCTCCGCCACCTCCAGGCCCAGCCTGCTGTTCAGGGCGGGGCTCACGGGGATGAGGCTGTTTTCGGCGCAATACAGGGTCAGGGCGTTCAGCTTGTAATAGTGGACCGGGTCGCTGCCCAGGTCGTCGTCATACAGCACGGCCCCCCTGTAAAAACGGGAGTATTTTTTGAAGAGAGCCGCCGGGTCCTCCGCCGGGGTGAACCGATAGCCCTTTTTCTCCAGATTCGCCACCCACATGGGCAGGTGCTCCGGACTGTGCCAGCTGGTGGGCTGATAGATGTATATCTGTCCTCCCTCCCGGGCCACCAGCCCCTGCAGCACGGTAAGAGCAAAGCGGAACTCCGTGTCCGAATACTCGTTGTCCACCAGATTGGCCAGGTCGGCGCTCAGCTTCGGAGCGGGAGTCACCGGGAACACCCGGTCCCTCTTTACCCAGCCCTTTTCCGTATAGGCGTGAGCCGCCGCGCAGACGAGGCTCAGCAAACACATTATCAACACAGCTCTTGTCATAGCGTATCCTCTTTCTTTGGAGATGTCCGGAATAAGTATAGCATTTATGGGGGGCTCTCTGCGCAAAATCCGCAAAAAAAACGCCTCCCGCCGCCGGGGTCATAGCCCTCCGGGGAGCCCCCGCGCCTGCCGAAAGTCACCTGATAAGGGGGACAAACGGGCATTACTTGTGATTTTCGACATTTTTCTTATTATTTTCAACATATCCGGCAAAAAACTGATTTAGCCCCCCAAAGTGTGCTATAATAGAGGTGAAAATTCTTAATAAGGAGAAGCAAGATGAAAAAAGGTTTCACCCTCATCGAACTCTTGGTTGTTATCGCAATCATAGCCATTCTTGCCGCCATCCTCTTCCCTGTATTTGCTCAGGCCAGAGAAAAGGCAAGACAGACTCAGTGCCTTTCCAACTTCAAGCAGCTGGGCACTGCATTCCAGATGTACGCATCGGACTGGGATGACTATCTTCCTTCGTCCTACGCGGCCATGTATCCTCACTTCAACAGCATCATGCCCGCCAGACAGCACGGCACCACCAATGCTTACAGCTTCGTGGCTCAGATGGCCGGCTACGCAGGCCACTACCTGATGACTGTGAATCAGCTGTATCCCTACGTGAAGAACTACGGTCTGTTCTTCTGCCCTTCCGACAAGCGCAAGCCTTCCAACCTGGGCAAGGGTATCGACGACTCGACCTCCTTCCTCTTCAGACACTGCCTGTGGTGGGACACCTATCATACCGACGTATCCTTCGGTATGTTTGCCAAGCCCAGCCAGTTCATGATCGCTCATGAAGGTTGGAGCTTCTTCCACACTCAGGGCGGCCTGGGCAACAACACCGGCAAGAAGCTGCCTATCCTCAACGCCTGCTATGCCGACTGCCATGCCAAGAGCTGGAAAGTCGAGCGCCAGATAGACCAGGGCGGCGGCGTCATCAACTACGATGCCAACTGGCCCAACGGTGTTGTGGAAGGTCACGTATGGGATGACTGGTGGTCCAGCACCTTCGCCGAGACTGCCTACGACCTGAACTAAAGCTATCGACAAAAAAGCGGCTTCGGCCGCTTTTTTTTCTTGACACGAGGAGATCCACCCATGCTCAGAACAACCGCCATCACAGTCATACTGTTTGTACTCACGACCCTCTCTCTTTTGGCAGCCCCTTCCGCCGCCCGGGAGGGAGACACGGTGCTCCTGACCGCCGGCAGCGCCCGGGTATCCCTGGACGCCCGCACCGCAGCCTTCACCGCCTTTGGCCCGGTCTCCGGCAGCTGGTTCGACGTCACCATAGAGGACAGGACCGGCATGGAGCCCTGGGAGTTTCACCGGGAAGGCAGCGTCTGCCATTTTGACGGCGTCACCCGGGGAGACAGGAACGGAGTGACTTACGCGCTGCCCGCCTCCGACCCGAAGGTGGAGCTGTCCCGGACGAAGAGCGAGGCCCGGGCGGACTTTGTCTTTGAGCTCAAGGGTATGCGCATCACCTGCTCCGTGTCCGTCAGTGAGGGGGAAGAGGGCTGCCGCTGCAGCGTCACCTCCGAAAGCCTTACCGGCGGGAGCCTCACGGACATCATAGACTTCAGGCTGAAGGACATGCAGGTCCCCGACGGCTGGTTTTTGTATCCTGAGATACTGGGCTGCCGCATCGCTCCCGGCGCCTTCAGGCCCGGGGAGATCAAGGAAGGCCCCTACCCCGGCTATATGTATATGCAGTGGATGGACTTTTACAACGACTCTCAGGGCGTGTATATGGCCACCGAGGACGACTACGGCTACATCAAGAAGATGTACGTGGGCCGGGATCCCGAGGGAGCGCCCTGCATGGGCTTTTCCTTCACGGGCTGCTGGGTGACGGAAAAGGGCGACAGCTTCACCACCCCTCCCCTGCGCATAGTGTGCCACGAGGGCGACTGGAAAAAGGGCGCGGATATCTACCGCCCCTGGATACGCCGGGTCATAGGCCCTCTCAACACTCCGCAGAAGATACTGGAGATGCCCACGGCTCTCTGCTGGCTGGAGCATCACGGCGCCACCAGCGACCTGGCGAAGACCTTTGAGCAGATACAGGCCTCTCCCGTCCACGCAGCCTACATCCCCAAGGCAGTGTGCCTGTCCATCCCCGAGGGCTGGGACGGCATCATGGGCGGCAGCCTAGACATCAAAAAGGCCTTTGACCGCATCAGGGAGCTGGGAGGCTCCTCCGCCCTCTTTACCTTTGACCGGGCCACCCTTATGGGCCGGCTGAACTTTGCGGACTACGCTCAGGACTGGGTCAACACCAAGCGCAACGGCAGTTGGGAGAACGCCTTCAACGACATGATGCCGGCTCCCTTCTCCCCCACCTTCAGGCAGCAGCGGGTGGATGAAGCGGTCCGCTGGGTGCGGGACTTCGGTCTGGACGAGCTGCACTATGACACCGAGGGCTCCTCGGCGGATTCCCCCACTGTGAATACGGGCATGGCGGGCGGTCCCTGCTACCGCACGGACATAGGCGCCCGGCCCAATGAGACGCCCCACTATTTCAAGCTCCTCTACAGGGACACCGTGGCGGCCTGCCGCCGCTACAACCCCGAGTTCACACTGCGGGCTGAGCACTGCGCGGACTTTTTCTATCCCGAGTTCGCGGCCTCGTCGGCCCACCAGTATCCCGCCCTTTTAAACGAGATGAGCAAATACAAGGCCGGCCGGGACTACTATCTCATGCCCGAAGTGTTCCGCTACACCCTGCCCGAATTCGCCCAGGTGCAGATGCCCGCCATCTCCAACTCCGAATTCTGGATGTATATGGGCGGCATGGGCTACGGCTTCCACGGAGGCGGCCCCAGCTGGGAATTTGACCCCTTCGTGCGGGACAACGAAAACAACAAGCTGGGAGGCCGCTACAAGTTCTACGACAGGGAATGGCGCCTCTACTGGGACTGGCGCGTAGGCTTCACGGAAGCCTCTCTGGAGGGCGAGACTGACACCGAGGTGTATTTTGACGCCGGCAAGGGCAGAGAGTACGCGGGCTTTGAGGCCCCGGTGACCGCCATTGCCAACAGGAGCAAGACGAGAGAGATCACCCTCATCGAAGCGAGAGACACCTCTATCATGGCCCCCAACGGCTCCGGCCTCCTCTACAGGGAAGCCCTGGGATCCGGGGACCAAAGGGGACCCTTTACCATAGATTTTCCCGTCACCCTGCCGCACCCCTCCTTTACCCTGCACACTCTGGAGGGCTCCTATCCCGTGAAGCCCACGGTGAAAAACGGCAGAGGCGCTCTGGAGCTCACGGGCCCCGGCTGCTGGGTCATAGAGGCCTGGGAGGGCCCCCACGTCAGCATGACCCTGCCCGAAGAGCAGGTGTGCGCCGGAGACGAATTCCCCATAGTCTTCGAGCTTGACCGGGCGGCAGCGGGCACTCTGGAGCTCACTCTGCCCGCCGGCTGGGAGCAGCCTGCCCCCGTCAGAGTCGCAGCGGGCGACGCCCGGAAGACCGTCACAGTCAAGACCCCGGCGGGCATATACGGCAGGAGCTATCCCGTCAAGGCCGTGTACAAGTTCGGCAAGAACAAATGCACCGCCGCCGGCCACGTGGCCGTGGCGGAGCCCTTCTCCGTCATCTACTCCATGGGAGACGAGGGCGGCGTAGTGCGGCAGGGCGCCCCCGGCGCCTTCCGCCTGAAGATAGTGAACAACACCCCCCGGGCAGCGGAGGTCACCCTGTCCGTGAAGGGCGGCGTCTCCCTGACCCGGAGCCTGAGCCTCGCAGCCATGCCCAAGGCGGAGCTGCTGTCGTCCGAAGGCGCTCTGTGGCGCTGGCTGGGCTACAACGGGGATGAGGACGAAGGCCCTCAGCCTCCCGTCCCCGCCTTCGCCGCCGTCATAGAGGAGGACTTCACCGCCGACCTGCCCGCCCGGGAGCCCTGGGTCATCAGAGCCGAGTCGGAGGGCGCCGTGATATTTGAAGAGACGGTGTATCCCCGCACCATAGTCATGGACCTGTCCGGTCCCTGGAAGATGTACGACATACCCAACCGCAAGGCCGCAAGCAACGGCCTGTGGGGCCACAACTATCTGGAGACCTGGTACGCTCAGGACGAAGCCTTTGACGGCAACTGGGAGGACATAGAGGCCCCCTGGGACCCCGAGGAAAAGACCACTGCCGACTACACGGTGTATCGCAAGCACGTGCTCATCCCCGCCGACTGGCAGGGCATGGACCTCTATTTCCATGCGGACAAGCTGGGCCAGCCCTGGAACGGCGGCACCCTCAATCTGGTGTTTGTCAACGGCTACCCCTGCGGCAGGCTCCATTTCAAGGGAGACGTGAAGATCAGCCCCTTTGTGAAATACGGGGCCTGGAACACCATCACCGTCTTCTCCCACATAGCCAAATGCCTCATAGGCCCCTCTCTGGTGGTGCGCTCTGTCCAAAAGCCCGAGCGCTTCCGGGAGGCGGACAGCTCCATGCCCGAAGGCCTCTTTGCCTATCTGGGCAACGGCATTTCCGGCAACGGGCTCACCAGCCCCAACCTGTGGGGCAAGCCCGGCAAGGGAGGCAGGATCTTTGACTACGAGGCCCCCGGCGAAGGCAAGTTCCTGTATATCAACGTGGCCGACGAAGTGGCCTATGACGTGGATGACGACTACGTCCTTACGGTGGAATATCTGGACGAGGGCACGGAAGAGTTTGGCGTGGGCTATGACTCCACCGACAAGTCTCAGACCCTCGAAGGCGCCTTTTCCGACGGCGGCCAGCAGCAAAAAACGGACACGGGCGAGTGGAAGACCGCCGACTTCCTCCTCAAAGGCTGCCGCTTTGCCAACCGGCAGCAGGGGAACTCGGACCTGCGGGTCTGCCCCATGGAGGGCTCCCTGACCATCCGCAGCGTGAGGCTGCAAAAAGCCGAGTGACGCCCATGTGACCTCTTCTCCGCCCCTCTCCCGGGAGGGGCGGATTTGTATTTGACCCCCCCTTTGTGCTATAATTTATATAGAAATCCATAGAGAGGAGGTGCATATATGGCCGACAAAAAAAGGCGTGACGTCCGCATCGAAAACCGCCGGGCGCATCACGAATACGCCATTTCGGAGACCTACGAAGCAGGGCTGGCCCTCAGCGGCTGCGAAGTCAAGTCCATACGCCTGGGCAACGCCAGTCTGGCAGAGAGCTTTTGCAAGTTCGAAGCGGGCGAGCTGTATATATTCGGCATGCATATCGCCCCCTACGAGCAGGGCAACATCTCCAACCCGGACCCGCTCCGGCAGCGGAAGCTGCTGCTGCACTCCGCCCAGCTGGCGAAGATCCGCCGCAGCACTCAGGAAAAGGGCTTTGCGGTGGTGCCGCTGAAAATATACTTCAAGCGCACCTACGCCAAGCTCCTCATAGGCATTGGCCAGGGCAAGCGGCTGTGGGACAAAAGGGAGACTCTGGCCAGAAAGGACGCGGAGCGGCAGATGGACCGGGCCCTGAAGGAAAGACGCAGATAAGGAGCATCATATGATACGGGTAGGAATAATAGGAGCGGCAGGCTATGCAGGCGCGGAGCTCATCAGATATCTGAGCCTCAACCCCCACGCTCGGATCACCATGCTGGTCAGCGATTCTTCGGACGGCAAGCCCATCTCGGAGGCTTATCCCTCCTTTTTGGGCCTGGAGCTGCCCCTGTGCGAAAAATACAGCATAGAGAGAGTGCGGTCGGAGTGCGACTTCGTGTTCACGGTCCGGGGCAACGGCGGAGCCATGGCCATAGCCCGGGAACTGCTGGACGCAGGCCTCAAAATGATAGACGTGCCCGCCGACTTTCGCCTGAAGGACCCGGCGGAGTTTCAGAAGTTTTACAAGATACCCCACACGGAGCCGGAGCTGCTGGCGGAAGCGGTGTATGCCGTGCCGGAGCTCCACAGAGAAGAGATACGAAAGGCCCGGCTGGTGGCCAATCCCGGCTGCTACGCCACCTGCTCCATCCTTTCCCTGGCTCCCCTGGCGGCGGGAGGCTATATAGACCTGAAGAGCGTCATAGTTGACGCCGCCTCCGGCGTGTCCGGCGCGGGCAGGAGCAAGCTGTCGGTGCCGGGGCTCTATGCCGAGACCAACGAGGGCTTCAAGGCCTACGGCGTCACCACCCACAGGCACACCCCCGAGATAGAGCAGGAGCTGCGGGTCCTGTCGGGCCGGGAGGCGGTCATATCCTTTACCCCCCATCTGGCCCCCATGAACAGGGGCATCCTGGCCACCTGCTACGCCACCTACACGGGCAAGACCCTCACCACAGAGGAGCTGAGGGAGATATACGCCGATTTTTACCGGGACGCCCGTTTCGTACAGGTGCTGCCCGCCGGCGAACAGCCCGTCACCAAAGCGGTCAGCGGCACCAACTACTGCCATATAGGGGTGGCCTCGGACATGCGCTGCAACAGGTGCATCGTCACGGGCGCCATAGACAACATGGGCAAGGGAGCCGCCGGACAGGCCATGCAGAACTTCAATCTCATGAACGGCCTGGACGAAGCGGCAGGCCTCATCATGCCCGCAGTATATCCCTGAGATACCCTTTCGGAGAGGCTTGCCCCCGGGCAAGTCTCTTTTTTCTTGCCAAAACCGCCTGTATCCTGTATAATGGAATTACATTCATTTCCGGAGATGCGTATGAATTATAAGACAGACCCCGTGATGAAGCCTTACAGCCGGGCAGCATACCGGTTCGGAGGCATTACCCGAGAGAGGCTGGACCTGCTGGTCGAGCGCTGGCTCCTGACCTGCTACACCGACAACCCCCAGCTGGTGCAGGTGTACCGGGACAGGCGCTTTGAGGACTATCATCCCCTGCTGCCCTGGAACGGCGAATTTGCCGGCAAGCTGATGACAGGCGGAGCCTTTTGCTACATGCTCACCGGCGACTCCCGGCTGCGGGAGGAGATGCTGCGGATAGCCTTTGACTACATGGGCACCATAGGCCCCGACGGCTACGGCGGCTGTATGCCCGCCTCCAAACGGCTCATCGGCTGGGACACCTGGGGCATGTATCACTGCGCCATGGGCCTCTATAAGTGGTATCAGATCACCGGCGACCGGCGGCTCCTGGAAGGGGCTCTGAAGATAGCCGACTACATGGTCCCCATATTCACGGACAGGGATATCGAGGTCAAGAAGCCCTACCGGTCCAATGAGCCCGGCAATACGGAGGTGGAGACCAGCCAGGCCTTTATGCACATCCTGCTGCTCCTCTGCCGCGAGACGGGAGAGCCCCGGTATATGGAGGCGGCCAGAGCCATTCTGGAGGACTTTTCCCTGCCCTACGCCGGCGACTACTACCGGAAGGCGCTGGAGGGCGTGGACTTTTACCGGATGCCCAAGCCCCGCTGGGAGAGCATGCACCCGGTGCAGGGACTGGCGGAGCTCTATTTCCTCACGGGAGACCCCTCCTACAAGGAAGCCTTTTGCCATATCTGGAAGAGCATCATCAGGACCGACGTGCACAACACGGGGGCCTTTTCCACTCTGGAGCAGGCGGTGGGCAACCCCTACGCCGAGGGAGCCATCGAGACCTGCTGCGCGGTGGCCTTTGCCTGCGTGACCATAGACTATTTCCGCATGACCGGAGACCCTCTGGCCGCCGACTGGCTGGAAATCATGCACACCAACGCCCTGCTGGGCTGCCAGCACCCCGGAGGCCACTGGTTCACCTACAACACCCCCATGGACGGTGTGCGCAAGTCCTCCTACACCGACATAGCCTTTCAGGGCCGGGAGGGAGCTCCCGATCTGAACTGCTGCTCGGTGAACGCCCCCAGAGGCATCGCCAACCCCGCCGAGTGGGCCTTTACCGAAAGATACTGGATGGAATACTGCGTCAACTGGTACGGCCCCGTCAGCGCCTCCCTGCTGGGGGGCAGGTGGCAGATAGACATAGAGTCGGACTACCCCTTTGACCCCCGGGTGCGCCTGCGCATACAGTGCATCGACGCCCGCAGGGACATACTCTATTTCCGCATACCCGCCTGGTCGGAGCGCACCCGCTTTGTCATAGACGGAGAAGAGCGGGAGGTGACGGCCGGCTCCTATCACAAGGAAAAGAGGGACTGGTCCCGGGGAGTCACCATAGACATAGAATTCGATTTTTCGCTGTGGCAGTGGACCGGCGAGAAGGAAAAGGAGGGTCTGGTGAGCCTGTACAGAGGCCCGGTGCTCCTGGCCTATGACGACCGGTTCAACACGGTCCGGGCGGAAGAGGCGGCTGCGGTCACCATCACCCCCGGCGAGCCTGAGAGGCTGCCGGAGGGAGGCCTGGCCTTTGCTTCGGACAAGGGCCCCGTGATCCTCACGGATTTTGCCCGGGCGGGTAGCGCCGGCACCAAATATGCCACCTGGCTCAGGACGGCCCGCCCCGTCAGAGATATAGCGTCAAAATTGAGAGGTGTGTGATGATGGACAAGCTGATACTGATGCTGCTTTTGAGCCTGCTGGTCTGCGGAGGCGCCCTGGCCCAGAAGATGCAGAGAGCCGAATGGATGTCGGGCCGCTACGGCATGATGACCCATTGGTTCGTGTATACGCCGGAGGGGACCGCCGCCGAAAAGACCGCCTATTTTGACCGGCGCATCAACGACTTTGACATAGACGGCTACCTGAAGCAGTTTGACGAGTCGGGAGCCCAATGGCTGTGCTTTACCCTGTGCCAGAACAACGGCTACTGGAACACCCGGTCGGAATATCTGGAAAAATATCTGCCCGGCCACATACCCCAGAAGGACCTGGCCCTGGAGATAGCCCGGCGGGTGAAGAAAAGGGGCAAACGCTTTTTGCTGTATATAGCAGGCTCCCCGGTGGACTTCCCGGCCCATTCCATGGAGGCGGCCTCCGCCTTTGGCTGGGAGCCGGGCACCGACATCTCGGAAGCGCCGGAATTTGAAGCCCGGTGGCTGGATTATCTGGCCTCTCTCTCCCGGCATTTCGGCACCCTGTGCGACGGCTGGTGGATAGACGGCCTGTATCCCCACGTGCACAAGGGCAAGTGGCATTTTGACCGGTGGCAGGAAGCCCTGCGGGCAGGCAATCCCCGGAGCGCCGTGGCCCTGTCGGACGCCGGCTTTTGCGTGGGCAAGCTGACCAACCTGTGCCCCGGCAACGACTATTTCGCCGGAGAGACCCACCTCATAGAGGACGGCAATATACGCATAGACAACATGATAGGCGGCGCCGACTCCTACGGCGAGGGCAAGCTGTTCCATCTGGTGGATGGCAAGGCCCGCCGGGAGGGCGTGGACCCGGCCTTCTTCACCCCCGCCTCGAAATATATAGACGGGACGCAGCTCCACTGCCTCATGGCTCTGGACCTGCCCTTCAGCCCCATGCCCACGGAATGGGTGTCCTACCCCCGGGAGGAGCTGCTGAAATTTGTGCGCAATATGACCCGGGTGGGCGGCGCCGTGACCATCAACGTGCCCATCGACGACAACGGGCACATACCTCAGGGGAGCATAGACAAGCTGTCCTTTTTGTCGGACAATCTCGTCGATACCCGCGAGCCTGCCGGAGAGCGCAGAGCAGAGTGGATGGCGGGAGGCTACGGCCTCATGAACCACTGGTTCATGTATCCGGACCTGGAGAAGCCCCAGGGGACCCAGGCGGAAAAGAAGGCCTGGTTCGACAGCATGGTGAACGCTTTTGACGTGGAGGGCTACATGCGGCAGTTTGACGAGTCCGGCGCCGACTGGCTGTGCTTTACCCTGTCCCAGAGCAACGGCTGGTGGAACACCCGCTGCTCCTACTTTGAGAAGTATATGCCGGACCAGATGCCCGACAGGGACCTGGCCCTGGAGATAGCCAAGCAGGTCAAGAAGAGAGGCAAGCATTTCATACTGTATATCGCCGGCAACCCTCTGGGCATCGATCAGTTTTCACCCAAGGCCGCCCGGATATTCGGCTGGGACCCGGACACGGAGCTCACCGAATGCGAGGAGTTTGAGCCCCGGTGGCTGGAATACATCGCCTCTCTGTCGGAGCACTTCGGCACCCTGTGCGACGGCTGGTGGATAGACGGCCTTTACGAAAACGTCCACAAGGGCAAGTGGCACTTTGACAAGTGGTTCGAGGCCTTCCGGAAGGGCAACCCCCGGAGCGCCGTGGCCCTGTCCGACGCCGGCTTCTGCGTAGGCATCCTGACCAACCTGTGCCCCGGCAACGACTACTTTGCCGGAGAGACCCACCTCATAGAGGACGGCTGCATCCGCATAGACCCCCTGATCCTGTATCCGGAGGACTACGGCGAGGGCAAGCCCATACATCTGGAGGAGGGCAAGGTGCGCCTGACGGGCCAGAGGCCCCGGTTCTTTTTCCCTGCCTGCCAATACATAGACGGCACGCAGCTCCACAGCCTGCTGGCCCTGGACCAGCCCTTTTCGTCGCTGCCCACAGCATGGGTGTCCCACTCCCCGGAGGAGCTGCTGAAATTCGTGCAGAACATGAAGAACGCCCGGGGCGCCGTGACCATCAATCTGCCCATAGAAAACAACGGGCACATCCCGCAGAAAAGTCTGGACAAGCTGATATATCTGAAAGAACATCTGAAATGAGGAACCCTGTATGAAAGTAGTGTGCGGCCCGTATTCCGCGGGCGACGGCTGCCCCCTCCTGCTCATAGCGGGACCCTGCGTCATCGAAAGCCGGGACCTGTGCCGGCAGGTGGCAGCCGAGACAAAAGAGATATGCTCCGAGCTGGGCATCAATTATTGCTTCAAGGCCTCCTTTGACAAGGCCAACCGCACCTCGGTGGAGTCCTTCAGGGGCCCCGGGCTGGAAAAAGGACTGGAGATACTCATGGGCATCAAGGAAGAATACGGCCTGCCCATAGTCACCGACATCCACGAAGCCTGGCAGGCGGAGCCCGTGAGCCGGGTGGCGGACGTGATACAGATACCCGCCTTTTTGTGCCGGCAGACGGACCTGATAGTGGCCGCCGCAGCCACAGGTAAATGCGTGAACATCAAAAAGGGCCAATTTGTGGCCCCCTGGGATATGAAAAACTCTCTGGGAAAGGCCCGGAGCGCCGGCAATGAGAACATCATGCTCACAGAGCGGGGCTCCTCCTTCGGCTACAACACCCTGGTGGTGGATATGACAGGCATACCGGCCATGAGGGCCCTGGGAGCCCCGGTGATCATAGACGCCACCCACTCGGTGCAAAAGCCCGGCGGGCTGGGCAACGCCTCCGGCGGCGCCCGGGAATACATCCCCACCCTGCTCCTGGCGGCCATGGCCGCCGGCGCCGACGGCATATTCATGGAGATACACCCGCAGCCCGAAAAGGGCCTGTGCGACGCCGCCTGCATGTTCCCCCTGCCGGGGCTGAAGGAGCTGCTGGCAAAGGCAGTCAAAGTCCGGGAAGCGATCCGCTGACGCTTCGCGTCCTCCCGGCGCCCGTGTCATTACCCGCCGTCATCTCGCGCCATTGGCGAAGCCAAGGACGCTCAGAGATCTACGGGGGCACCGACGGCTGAAAGCCGTTGGGGGTCCACGCGGCGACAAGAGCGCTTTGTCCCGTTTGTTCAAAACGTCATCTCGGCGACAAGCCGTCAGGCTTGGCGGTAAGAGATCTCCTTCAAACGAACCGCGAGCCCCTGCCATGAACAAGCCCGACGGGACAAAGCCCCCCGCGCCATCACTCCGCCGTCATCCCGCGCCCGTGTCATGACCAACCCCCGCGTCATCTCTGCGCAAACGGCAAAAAGCCCTCCCGCGTCATCTCGGCCCAACTTCGGGGTCCCCGAAAAATCGCAGATTTTTTGGGGTGAGAAATCGCATATGTGTAATGCGTCAGCATTACGCGATTTGGGGTAAGAGATCTCTGGAGGGGCCCGTTTGCCCTTACATTGCTCCGTCGGAGACGGAGGGGCATTCTCTGGGGCCCCTGCAAAATCGAATAGATTTTGTGGGGTTAGAAACGGGAGGACCCAGGCAGGGAGGGCAAGGACAAAGCCCAGAACTGGCCGTAAAGCGGGGCAACGTTTTCCACGGCGGCAGGCATGATCCATACCCGTGTATTGCCGACAGTCTGAAGGGGATCTCTTACCGCCCGTCACTTTGTTCCGGGCGCCGAGATGACATCTTTTTTGACCGCCGGGATGACGCTTCTTACCGCGGCACCTTATTTGACGGGGCAAAACCGCAGTTGCGGGGGATGAAAACGCAAAAAATGCGATTTCATCCCCCGCAACTCACAAATTACCCCCTCTGCTTGCAAAATACCCCCTCAACCGTGTATAATATAATTGTTTGGGAGGCGCCTTATGGACATTGATATACGGACCGATTTGTACAAGAGAGAAAAATACCTCAGCAGGATCAGGGGGTTTTATCACGAATGCGAGATCATCAAGGTGCTGACTGGCGTCAGAAGGTGCGGCAAAAGCTCGGTCATGAATCTCATTTGCGCCGAGCTGCTCGAAAGCGGCGTCAGCAAGGACAACATCCTCTATCTCAACCTTGACAAGCGGCCGCTGCGGCACATTGATACAGCCGGCGCTCTTGACGCTCTTGTCGCCGAACACGCCGGGGGAAAGGGCACAAAATACCTGTTCATAGACGAAGTTCAGAACGTGAAGGGTTTTGAACAGGTGATCAACGCCTGGCGCGAGGAAGGAGATTTTTCCATATTCATCACCGGCTCCAACTCGTATCTGCTGTCCGGAGAGCTGACCACCAGGCTGACGGGCAGATATATCGAATGTGGCATTCTGCCGCTGTCCTTTGACGAATACCTCTCGTTCAAAGACTTTTTCGGCCTGCAGGTCTCCCGTGACCTGACCGCCGAGCTGCGCAATTTCATCTATGAAGGCGGCTTTCCTTACGCGGTCAGGCTCAGCTCACTCAATGACAAAAGGACCTACGTTCAGAGCCTTATAGGCGAGATATTCGACAAGGACATCAGACGGAGAGTGAAAATACAGAACAGAGCCGCCTTTGACAGCGTGATGAAATACGTCATCAACAACTTTGGCTGCGAGATGAGCATCGGCAATATCGCCGAGGGACTGGAGAAAAACGGCCTCCGCATCAAAAGAGAGACCGTCAGCAGGTATATCAATGCTCTCACCGGCGCAAAGATCCTGATGCCCTGCGACAGATTTGACATGAAGAGCAGAAGATCCCTCGGAGGCAACAAAAAATACTACCTGGCCGACCTGTCTTTATATTTTGCCCTCAACACAGACAACCGCATAAACTACGGGCCCGTGCTGGAAAACATTGTGTACTGCTACGCCGCAGGTATGGACTACATGATCAGCACCGGAAGAATAGGACCGCTGGAGTGCGACTTTGTGATGAGGGACAATGAGATGAATTATTCCTACGTGCAAGTGGCATACACCATAGCGGACAGCAAAGACACGGAAGAACGGGAATACAGAGCCCTGGAAAGCATCGCCAGAGACAAATACCCCCGGTACCTGCTGACCTGCGACCGGCTGACCCAGCGCAGAAACGGCGTCATACACGCCAGCCTGACAGACTTTATCGCGGCAGGCCGCCGCTTTTAACCGCAACAACCCCGTCACTTCGGCGACAAGAGCGCTTTGTCCCGTTTGTTCAAAACGTCATCTCGGCGACAAGCCGTCAGGCTTGGCGGTAAGAGATCTCCTTCAAACGAACCGCGAGC
>JAFZNQ010000041.1 GCA_017552965.1 Abditibacteriota bacterium
CTGGAAGGCAAGGATATTTGGTATGACCCCGACATCCAGCGCCTCAACGAGGACGGCCGCGGAGACCACCTTGGGAAGTTCTCCGGCGAAGACCGCGTACTGGCAATCTTTGCCGACGGCTCATACTACACCACCACCTACGACCTAGTGAACAAGTACCAGGGAGATGTGATCCGCATTGAGAAACTGGATACTTCCAAGGTTTACACCGTTGTTTATTGGGACAATGCCGCCAAGGCATTTTACGTAAAGCGCTTCAGCTTTACGGAAAGCAACAACTCCCCCGTGCTGTTCATCTCTGATGCCCGCGGTTCAAAATTGGTGGACATATCCTCCGATAACTACCCTCAGCTTATCCTCACCTTCGGCGGCAAGTTCGCTCACAGGGAGCCTGAAACCGTGGACGTTGCTGAGTTCATTGCCAAGAAGGGCATTGCGGCAAAGGGCAAGAAGTGCTCGCCGTATGACCTGAAGGCCGTGGAATTTGGCCAGCCCCTTGAAAAGGAAGAGCCGGAAGCCCCCGGAGAAGCCATCGCAGAGCCCTTTGACGGGGATGATGATATGGCCGATGATGCCGTGGCTGATGAAGCCGTGGACCAGGTCCAGCCCAATGCGCCCGTTGAGCCCGATGCTCAGTCCGCAAACGCAGCCCCGGCCTCTGATCCCTCCGAAGACGTTCATGACGCCCCGGAAGACGCCTCAGACTCCGGCGCCGTTGACTTTGACGACTGGGAGCCCACACTGTTCTAGCGCCCCGGGCTGGCTTTCAGCCCCTTCGGCCGCCGCGTGATACAAAAAAAGCCGTTTTTGTTCCTCCAGCCGGTCTCAAGACCGCCGCGTGACACAAAAATGGCCCTTTTTGTTTCCCCAGCTGGCCTAAACACTATTGCTTGAAGTCTTTTGCCCGCAAAAACTGGTTCACAATATGCAATGAGATTCCAAGAGTACCGGCTATCTGCTCCGGAGATACATTGTATTGGCTGTTAAGAGTAACGGTAAGGCGTCCAAGTTCCGCCCCGTCCAACCGGGAAACCGGCTTCCCGTGATAGTTCCTTTGTAGAAGGTTGGAGACAATGACTTCAACATCTTGCTCCTGATACTCAATCTCCTCATCAATGGAATGTGCAATCTTGGCAAATGATTCATAATCCTTCACAAGGCGTGTCGTATATTCTTTAGGCGTCTTGAATAATTTCCTTACAAGCCTCTTATTCACAAAGGACGAGGGAAGCAATCCCAGCACAGGATGAAACTGCCAGTCCGGTGGAAGTTCCGTCTTGCTGCCGGTCCAACTTAGTATTTCCCGGACTGTCATATCCCTGACCTTCTTCCCCTCTATAAACTTTCCCAGCAGAGAATACGTCAGATAACTGCTGCACCAGGGATAACCACCTGGGACTGCCATCAGTTTCTCATAATGGTTTCTGTCCAGGTAGAGGATATTGGCACGCATTTGATCTTCGTTCTTTATAGGTATCAGTTTAAAGCCATAATCCTCCGGAAGCGGTTTGTAGCC
>JAFZNQ010000042.1 GCA_017552965.1 Abditibacteriota bacterium
CGAGGCGTTATATCCAATGTGGAAAGCTATCCTAAATAACTTTGCTGCCGGCAATGCCGGCCGTTAAAACTCATTCACCACACTTACACTGTTCAGCTTTCAAAGAACGCCGGCGGAAGGGGTGCCCTGCGTCGGCAAATACTATTATACTCTTTCTCAGAGCAGAAAGTCAAGAGATACGGGAGCATTTTTGCATTTTTTCTTGTGGGGGGGGAGTGTGAGGGCGTCCGTGACGTAGAGGATGACCTCTCTGTCCCGTTCAAATACAACGTCATCTCGGCGGTGAGGGCTACTCGATGGGCGGGGACGTCTTTCTTCTCTGCGAAATCTGTGATTTCGCAGAGAAGAAAGACCATGTGTCATCCCGGCCCAAATCGCAACATATGTAATGCGTCAGCATTACGCGATTTGGGGGAAGGGATCTCGGGCGGGACCCGTTTGCCCGTTCCTTGCTCCGGCACAGCCGGAGAGGGCAAATGGGGAGGACCCGGCTGAAGCAGTGACAGAAGAGCCTGCTGGCGCAAGTGCCTTTCCGTAGCATAACCAGCTCAATGGGACAAGAAGAACAATGATAATAATTGCCTTTTGCAGGCGCGCAGCGCCCGCAAAAGGCAATCTCCCGTCGACAGAACCGCGAGCCGCCGATGCTCGTCCTTCTCTCAAAGGATATATTACCCCCTGCCGGTCAATCCTTCCACACAAACCTGTGCTTGACGGACTCGCCTCCGTCCACCACTATGCTCTGCCCGGTGCAAAAGCGGTTGGTCACCGTGAGAAAATAGGCCCATTCCGCTATCTCTTCCGAGGTGGCCCAGCGTCTGAGGGGAGTCTCCTCCATGATCTCGTCCCACAGGGCCCTGTCCCGCATCACCGGCTCGTTGAGAGGGGTCACGACTCCCCCGGGGTCCAGGCTGTTGCACACGGCGCCGTATTCGGCCACCCGCAAGGCCACGTTTTTGGTGTAGGCTATGACTCCTCCCTTGCTGGCGCAGTATTCGGGAAATTCGGAGCCTGTGTGACCGCCGGCGGAGCCTATGTTCAGTATGGCCCGTATGTCCGGCTGCAGGCCGTATTTTTCGGTGACGGCGATGAGAGCCTTCAGATTGACGTCTATGTCCTCTTCGTTCTGGGTGCCCGCATTGTTGACGAGCACGTTGACGCCCTGCAGGTCGGGCAGCCGGCCCGCGTCTCTGATATCCAGCTCATAATGGGAATAAGCGGGATGGCTTATGGACGAGGCTCTGCGGTCTATGCCCGCCAGGGTGTGGCCCTCGCGCAAAAAGCGCTCTGCTATGGCCTTTCCTATTCCCCGGGAGGTCCCGGTCACGAGTATCAGCATATCATTTACCTGTCTTTCATATATTCCAGATATTCGGCGCCTACGCGGTGCTTTTTCCATTCGCTGACTATCCTGTAGCCCCAGGGTGAAAACACGGCCTCCGCCGCCAGCTCTATGGAAGCGCCGGTCAGAGAGCACACCGCGCACTGGAGCGCGGTCCAGTGAAAGCCGTCCCAGAAAATGGGAGCAAATATCACGAAGACTATGATGGCAAAGATCAGATTGTCCAGGAACTGCCCCACAAAGGTGGAGACGTAGGTCCTGACAAAAAAGGCCGCCTTGCCGTCGGGGTCCCTGTCAAACAGCTTGCCGATCTGCCAGTTCATGAAGTTGTTGATGACGGCCGAAGCGATAAAGGCGATGGTGCTGCCCAGCAGGATGAACCAGGTGCCCTTCAGGATGCCGTCCAGCGCGGCGTAATCGTTGGCGTGAGACGGTATGGCTCCGGCTATATAAAAAATGAAGCAGGTGAGCAGATTGATGGAGACGGCCAGCAGCGCGATGGTGTTGGAGGCTCTGGGACCGAAATACTTGGTGATCATGTCCATACACAGGAAGGACACCCACGAAACCAGTATGCCCCCGTCGAGAGCTATCCAATAGCTCTGATACAGGGTCTTGTTGGCCAGCAGGTTCATGCATATGACGCTGACCACAAACAGGGAGACCACGGTGGCGGGGATACACCTCAGCAATATGGCCGACTGTTTTTTGTCAAGGATGATCCAGGATCCAAAGGATGAGGATCGGGCTCCGGTTTCTTTCACTGCTTTTCCTCCGGCTTTGCCGCACAAAACGCAGGCAGCCTCCTCTCGGCAAAAGGCGCGCAAAGCGGAGGTGGGCATGATAGTCCTGGTTTTGTTTTACGACAGGATGGCACTAACGAACTGTCGATATATATTATACCCGAAGCGGCACGGTTTTTCAATCAGGCCGCCCTGCGGACACATTGATTATATCCCCCGCATATGATATAATTGTCTGTAAGAAGCATGACAAGGAACCCTTATGAAGAAATACAGGATGCACGTTTTGTGCCACACCCATTGGGACAGAGAGTGGTATCAGCCCTTTCAGGAATTCCGGATGCGTCTGGTCTGGCAGGTCCAAAGACTGCTGGACCTGCTGGAGCGGGATCCCGATTACGTCTTTCACTTTGACGGCTCCACCGTGTGGATCCGGGACTTTCTGGACATCAAGCCCCGGGAGTCGGAGCGACTGTACAAATTTATCCGCGAGGGCAGGATCCTCATAGGCCCCTGGTACGTGATGCCCGACGAATTTCTCCTGTCCGGCGAGAGCCTGGTGCGGGATCTGGAAAAAGGCATCGGCATATGCCGCTCCGCAGGCGCGGCTCCCATGCCGGCCGGCTGGGTGACCGACGTATTCGGCCACGTGTCCCAGCTGCCCCAGATACTCCGGGGCTTCGGCATCGACACGGCCGTTCTCCACAGAGGGACCGGCGCCGGCAGCCGGGAAAAGCAGGAAATGCTGTGGGAAGGCGCCGACGGCAGCCGTGTCCTGCTCATAAAGGTGTTCCCGGACACAGGATATCAGGATTTTCTGGTAAAGCGCTTTGCGTCCGACGAAGACCTGCTGCAGTATGAACAGCGCAAAAAGGACATCAGCCTCACAGGCGTCCTGTTTGCTCTGGACGGCAACGACCACACCCCTGCCCGGGGCGACGTCAGGGAGGCAGCGGAGCGCATGAACAGGGTGTTCACAGATATCGAGTGCTTCCCCTCCGACTTTTTTACCTTTATCGCCGAGGAAAAGCAGGCCCTGTCAAAAATAGACCCCGCAAGCCTCGTGCTCTTCAGGGGCGAATTGAGAAACGCCTCGGAGCAGGGCATGTGGAACGAGCTCTTCAACGGCATCGCCAGCGCCAGAGTCAATCTCAAGCAGCGCAATGACAGATGCGAATACCTGCTCACCCGGATAACCGAACCCCTGAACGCCTTTGCGGCCCTGTACGGCAACGAAGACCAGAAGGACTTTCTCGCCAAGGCCTGGACATACCTTTTGCAGAACCACCCTCACGATTCCATAGTAGGCTGCAGCCAGGACCAGATCCACAGGGATATGCTCTACCGCTTTGACCAGTCGGAGATCATAGCCGATGCCCTGGCGTGGGAAAGCATCTGCTCCCTGCCCATAAATACACAGGCGCCCGGCAGAGAAAGGGCGGTGACCGTGTTCAACCTGAGCGCCACCGCCTCGGGCCCTGTGACCCACTTTGAGTTTGACGCGCCCATGAAGGAGGTACTGGACAAGCAAAAGCAGGGCCTCACCCCCGCCCTCTTTGACGACGACGGGACCGAAATAGAATACGACGTCGAAAGCGTAGAAACCGGCGTATGGGGCAAGCCCTTTGTCAAAAAGACCGCCGACGCCTACGGAGTCCGGGAGGACGTGTGGGTAGAGAGAGTCAGACACACCGTGGCAGCCCGGGTCTCAGTCCCTCCCCTGGGTTACAAGACCCTGTCCGTGGGCTGGAGCAAAAACGCGCCTATCCCGACGTCCCCCGTCGGCAGCCATATAGAAAACGAATATCTGAGCTTTGGATACGAGGATGACAAGGGCTTTGTGCTCTGCGACAAACAGCGCAAGGTGACCTATGAGGGCCTTTTTCAAATAGAAGACTGCGGCGACAAGGGCACCGGCTGGGACCACGTGTATCCCGAGGAGGACACCTGCATCGTGTGTGACTACACAGTGGACCCTCCGGAGATCCGGAGCCGCATCTCCGCCCTGTCCGGGACTCTCACCGCCGGCTTGTGCCTGCGTCTGCCCAGGGAGCTCTCCGACGGAGAGATCTTCCGGAGCGAAGAGCCCGCAGACTGTCACGTGACCCTTGAGTTCACCCTCGACAGCGGCTGCCCCTATCTGAAAACTGTCATACGCATACACAACAGCGCCAAAAACCACCGCATGAGGCTGCTGTTCCCCACGGGCTGCGGCTCGGACCGGTATTTTGCCGACACAGCCTTTGACGTGGTGATGCGGGATCTGCGCCTCCCCGACGCCCGGGGATGGAAGGAGCAACCTATGCCCTGGGGCCCCTTCAAGAACGTCTGCGGCATAGTGGACAAAAAGCGGGGGCTGGCAGTCATGACCAAGGGCCTGTGCGAAGGCGGAGCAGAAGAAGGCACCGACGGCACCCTGGCCGTCACTCTGTTCCGCAGCTTTTCCGAGACCCTGTACGGGAAGCATACCCGGGACAGCCTTATGCTCGGCGACCTGACCCTTGAGCTGGCGGTGCTGCCTACGGATGCGTCCGTCTCCTTTGCCGACCTGCTGAACACGGCGGCAGCCTGGAAGCTGCCCGTGTATTCCTATACCTCGGCCCCCGCCCCGGGGACCCTGCCGGAGACTCATTCCTTCGCCCGCATCGAGGGCGGAGCAGTCCTCTCCTCTCTGAGGGCAAAGGACGGAGGTCTGGAGATACGCCTCTTCAACCCGGACAGCGCCGGCTCCACAGTGCGGCTCAGCCTGCCGGCCGAGATCGCCGAGGCCTGCCTCACCGACCTCTCGGGCCGGCCCCTGAAGTCCCTTCGCCCGGAAGGCTCCTCTCTCTCCTTTGAGGCTGGAGCAAAAGAGATCGTGACCGTCTTCTGCCGCCTGAGGGAGCCGCGCCGCTGAGCCAAAGGCCCCCGAGCGCCCGCATACATGCCGCCGGCCCCGCCGGCGGCTTTGTCTTTTCCTGTCAATCCTGCATTCCCGCATCGGCGATGGCGCACGCCTGCAGTCCTCAGGCATGTTTCTCCTCAAAGTCTGAGGTTTTGCAGAGCAAACGAAAAGATTTCCAAAAGACAGTCCAGGATTGCGCGGACAGAAGTTTGCGTTTTTTTTTTCATATTGTATAATAGGGGTGTAGATCCAAAATTACTATTTTCAAGGAGAAATGAATGAAAAAAGGTTTTACACTCATCGAGCTACTGGTCGTGATCGCCATCATCGCCATTCTGGCTGCAATTCTCTTTCCTGTATTCGCTCAGGCCAGGGAAAAGGCCAGACAGACCCAATGCCTTTCCAACTTCAAGCAGATCGGCACCGCTACCGCTATGTACACCTCGGACTGGGACGAATTGATGCCTTCGTTTTACGCAGGTCTTTATCCGTTCTTTGCCTCAAGCATGCCGGCCAGAGCGGGCTCCGGCGACGGCAACCATATGTACGTTGCAACCATGGGCGCCATGAATATGCACTACCTGATCGTTCATAACGCCATGATGCCCTACCTGAAGAACATCAATCTGTTCTTCTGTCCTTCCGCTGACTGGAAGGCCTCCAACCTGGGCAAGGGTATCAATGACTATACCACCACATGCTACCGTTTTTGCGTGTGTGAGGACACCTACAAGACCGACATAAATACGGGCTCCATTCTGAAGCCCTCTCAGTTTGTGATCTGGCACGAATGGAGAGCCTATCACAGAAACAAAGAAGGCAACACCGTCACCAACGACGGCAGGAACCCTCTGGCAGTAAACGGAGTATGCGCCGATGGCCACGCTCTTCTGTGGAAGGTGGAGACCTACAACGACGTAGACAAACAATGGGACTTCAACTGGCCCGCCCACTATGCCGACAACGCGCAGGTCTGGACCGACCCCTTCCTGAGCATTTCCTGGGATATCGGCAACAACTGATGTCTCAGAAGTCAGAGGGAGCTCCGGCTCCCTCTGTTGAGCTTTTGACCTCTATGTGCTATAATCAAAGAAAAATATCCGGTCGTCAACACATGAAATATCTTCTCTCGCTCTTGTCCGTCTGCGCTCTGGCGGCTCTTGCCGCCGGCCCTCTCTGCGCCTTTGGCACATCCTTTGAAAGCGGGGATCCCGCCCTGCCCGGGCACCGGGTCCTGCGGGCGGACAACGTGCTGCAGGACGGAGGCTTTGGCTTTGAAGACCTGCTGCAGAGCTTTTCCGGCACCCCAGCCATAGACGACACCTGGTCCGTAGCCAACGCCACGGACAACGACGTCGAGACCAAATACATCACCCGCGTCCTGCCCACGGAAATAATATGCGAATTGAAAAAGCCGGCCCGGGCGGAGGGCGTCAGCATCTCCTCCGGCAACGACTTTCCCGGGCGGGACCCCTCGGCCTGGACTCTGGAGGGCTCGTTTGACGGCAGGGATTATCACCTCATAGACAGCCGCTCCGGTCTCGCCTTCACCGACAGAAACCAGACTCAGGAGTGGGATTTTGCGCCAACGCCGGCCTACAGATACTACCGTCTCACCATCACGGACAAGCGCAACGACCCTCCCGAGCCCCTTATGCAGATAGGCGGCTTTGCACTGCGCCTGCTCCCGGACGAGACCGAAGTCATCCCTCCGGGGCTCATCACGGAGATAGTGGGCGGTCCCGCCCATCCCTGGATCAATTTTCCTCTCAGGGGCTGGACCGGCGAACGGTGTCTGATGGTCAGAGGCCTCCACAAAGACCCGGGGCCCGCCCGGGCCGAAAGCGTGATCTGCAAAGACCTGAACTGTCAGGTGGGCGCAGACACCTGCTTTTCCTTCATGATCTTTCCGGACTTTTGCGGCGAGTATGACTTTGGCCACGTCTCCCAATACGTGTCTCTCGATCTGGTATTCACGGACAACACCCGGCTGTCGGAGCTGGGAGCCAGGGACCGGGACGGCTTTTTGATGGGAGCCCCGGGTCAGGGCGCCGCCAGGCGGCTTATCACCAATCAGTGGAACTATATATGCTGCGACCTGTCCCCATATGCGGCGGGCAAGACCGTCAGGGACGTGGTGGTCTGCTACGAGAACGACGTCCCCGGAGGCAACAGCTATCTGCTGTCATACTTTGACGACGTATATATCGGCCCGCGGACGCCGGCGGCAAAGACAGAGCCGGCAGACTACGTGCTGACCACCAGAGGGACCAACGACAACGTCACCTTTTCCAGAGGTCTCAATTTTCCGGCGGCCTGCCTGCCCGGGGGCTTCAACTACTGGACCCCGGCCACGTCGGGCACCGGCAGCCGTATCTATTCCTATCAGCCGGGCCACAGGCTGTGCCATTTCCAGTCCAGCCATCAGCCCAGCGCCCACACCGGAGACTACGGAGTCTTCGCGGTGATGCCCTCCTGCAGAGTCACGGCGGAAAACGCCAGCCTCGCCAACACATCCCCGGAGGCCCGCAGCTCGGATTTTGACCACTCTTCCGAGACGGCCCGGGCCCACTATTACGGAGTCACCCTCAAGGACGGCAACGTACGGGCGGAAATGACCCCCGCAGACCACGCCGCCGTTATGCGCTTTACCTTCCGGGAGCCCGGCTCCAGGTCCCTTATCTTCGACGCAGGCTGCACCGGAGAAGGCAACGGCAGCATCAGGCTTACGGGCAGGACCCTGACCTTTCTCTCGGACGTCAAATGGTTCATGAACGACGGGGCTCCCATGACCTATTTTTACGGCAGTCTCAGCGAGACACCGGTGGCAGTCCGGTATCTGTCCGCCGGCCGGCCCCTGGCCGTGGCGGAATTTGACAGGAGCGTGGAGACCGTGGAGCTGAGGGTGGCCTCCTCCTACGTGAGCTTTGAGCAGGCCCGGGCCAACCTTGCCGAGGTGGAGGACCGGTCCTTCGAAGCGGTCCGCAACAGCGCCAAAAGGCGCTGGAACGCCCTGCTGGGCGCTCTGGTCCCGGAGGGAGCCACGGAGGAAGAGCTCACCACCCTGTATTCCTGTCTGTACAGGCTGTACATGTATCCTCAGAGCTTCACGGAGAACGTGGACGGCAGGGACTGCTTCGTCGCCCCCTACGGCAGCCGCACCCGGCTCATGCCCGGCAGGCTGTACACCAACTATGGCTTTTGGGACGCCTACAGGACCCAGTTCCCCGCCTATTATCTCCTGACTCCCGGGCTGGCCTCCGACTATCTGGAGGGGACCCTGTCCCACTACAGAGCCTCCGGGTGGATATCCCGCTGGCTGTGCCCCGGCGCCTTTTTCTGCATGCCCGGCACCCAGTCGGACGCAGTGTTCGGAGACGCCGCCGCCAAAGGGATAGCCTTTGACAAAGAGACGGCCTTTGAGGCAGGCTGGAAAAACGTGTCCGCCATCAGCGACCGGGAAGGCACCTTCGGCAGGACAGAAAACAGCGTGTATCCCTACAAACAGGGGTGGCACCCCTCCTACTGCTTCGGCGCCGAAAACTCCATAGGCAACTATGCCCTTTCCGTACTGGCGGAGCAGCTGGGGGACCGGGACAAGGCGGCCTTTCTCAGAGAGACGTCCTCGGGCCTTGAGACCCAGTACGACCCGGAGGTGGGCTTTTTCGTCAGCGGACATGACGGCGTGTGGAAATATACCCCGGAGAACTTTGACCCCTTCCTGTGGCACGGCGATTACGCCGAGACCAACGCCTGGGAATCAGCCTTTATGGCAGTCCACGACGGCCAGGGGCTGGTGAACCTGTTCGGCGGCAGGGACCGTCTGGAGGAAAAGCTGGACGATATGCTGGCCGCTCCGGAGCGCTACGTCTATCCCGTAACGCAGCACGAAATGCTGGAAGCCCGGGAGGTGCGCATGGGGCAGTATCAGCACAACAACTCCCCCGCCCACAACGCTCTCTATATGTACGCTTTCACAGACGCCAAACACAAGACCCAGAAATACGTGCGGGAGGTCCTGCGGCGGCTGTATCTGGGCAGCGAGATAGGCCAGGGCTATCTGGGAGACGAAGACAACGGCGAACAGTCCGCCTGGTACGCGCTGTCCGCCATGGGCTTTTACCCCCTGGCTCCCGGGACAGGGGAATACGTGATCACATCTCCTCTGTTTGACAAGATCACTCTGCGCAGGGACACGGGAGACCTGACCATCCGCGCCGTGAACAACGCTCCGGAGAACTGTTATATCAAAGCCCTGACGGTGGACGGCAAGCCCTGGGACCGGATCACCATAGACCACAGCGAACTGATGGCGGCCAAAGACATATGCTTCACACTCACCGGCGAGCCCACGGACTGGGCAAAGGGCACCTGGCCCGCCAGCCTTTCCAAGCCCGGCAGACAGTCTTACGGACTGCGGGACCTGATCGTCCGCGTATCGGCGGAGGGCGAAGACATAGGAGAGCTCTGTGACGACACGTCCCTCACGGGCAGGGTATTCGGGACCCGCAAGGCAGCCGTCACCATAGAGACAGACGGCAGCGAGCAGCCGGGGCTGCTGACCCTGACCTGCGGCAAAAAAGAGCGGGCCCCCGTCTCCTTCGCCCTTTACGGCAGCGAAGACGGCAATAGCTGGGAGCCCCTCAGAGCAGAAAAGGCCATCGCCTTCAAATGGGACCGGAGCCTGCTGCCCTTCCTGATACCGGGAGACAAGGGGTACAGGTACTACCGGCTGGAGCTGGCGTCCCTGGGCCCCCTGGAGCTGACCGAGCTGCAGCTGTGCCCCATCACGAAATAATATTTTGATAAAAGGATGATAATATGAAACCAAAA
The DNA here is from genome assembly GCA_017552965.1 of Abditibacteriota bacterium. Taxonomy (NCBI): domain Bacteria; kingdom Pseudomonadati; phylum Abditibacteriota; species Abditibacteriota bacterium. The sequence goes on from JAFZNQ010000042.1 coordinate 9,803, forward strand.
GCCCTGCTGCCTGTCAATGACCAGATCTTTGGCAAGCTGGAGCAGATAGAAAAGCGCTACAACGACCTGCGCTATGAAATAATATGCGGCATCGACCTGGAATACTGCCAGTTTTTTGACCGCCATTACCGCAGAGCCCCGGAGGACGCCTCCTACGCCAAGGCTCTGCCGGGCATGAAATGGGGCGGCAACTGGATCACCGCATGGTTCAGAGGGACCGTCAGCATCCCCCGGGACGCGGACCGGGTGTTCGTAAAGGCCGCCAACGGCGGAGAATGCCTGTTCGTAGTCAACGGGCGGTATATGGGAGTCTTTGACTCAAACCACCCCGTGGTGATGGCTGCCGAAAACGTGAGAAAGGGAGACCTGCTGGCCATAGAGATAGAGGCCTACTCCGGCCATTACGATCCGGGAGTCCACCCCACGGACCGGATGACCGTTCCCGAAGACGGCTGCAGGACCTATGAGGGAGCGGAGCTCCTGACAGAGAGAAGAGACGTGTCGGAGTTCGTCTTTGATTTTATGACCCTGAGGCTCCTGCTCAAGGCCATGGACCCGGATTCCCTGAGGCGCAACGTGATACTGAGAGACCTGATCAAGGTCTACAACACGGTGGACATGTATCCCGGCGAGACCGGTGAAGCCTCCTGGCGCCCCAAGCTCAAGGAGGCAGACAAGATACTGAAGGAGCTGCTGGCAGCCAAAAACGGCACTACCTCCCCCTTTATGGGCATCACCGGACATTCCCACATGGACACGGCCTGGCTGTGGCCCCTGAGAGAGACCTGGCGAAAGTGCGCCCGCACCTATTCCAACGTCATCAATCTGATGGACCGTTATCCGGAATTCACCTTCATCCAATCCTCGCCCTGCCACACGGAAAAGATCAGGGAATACTACCCGTCCCTGTTTGAAGAGATCAAAAAACAGGTGGCCGCCGGACGCTACGAGCCCAACGGCGCCATGTGGGTGGAGCCCGACTGCAATATCCCCTCCGGCGAAGCCCTGGCCCGGCAGCTTTTGGTGGGGCAATACTCCACCCGGGAAATGTTTGGCTATACCTCCGACACCCTGTGGCTGCCGGACGTATTCGGCTACTCGGCCGCCCTGCCCCAGCTGCTGCGTCTGGCAGAGGTCCGCTTTTTCCTGACCACCAAGCTGGGCTGGAACGACACCACCCGCCACCCCTATGACACCTTTGTGTGGGAAGGCATCGACGGAAGCACTGTGCTCACCCATTTCAACACCATACACAGCTGGCCCTCCCCGGACCACTTCATCGGCAGCTGGAAATGGCTGCAGCACAAGACCAATCAGGACCGGCGGTTCATAGCCTACGGCTTCGGAGACGGCGGAGGCGGCGTGATGCCTGAAATGATCGAGGTGGCCCGCCGCTGCCGGGACCTGGAGGGCTGCCCCCGGGCGGAGCACACGTCGGTCAGCGCTTTTATGCAGTCCATAGAGGAGCGCTCCGAACCCCTCCCCTGGTGGAACGGCGAGCTGTATCTGGAAGCCCATCGGGGCACCCAGACCGCAGGCAGCGAGCTGAAAAAGGCCAACAGGCGGGCCGAGTTCGTCATGAGAGACGCCGAGATACTCTCCGCGGCGGCCCTTGTGGCCCGGCAGGAGCCATATCCCGGCAATGAGCTGCTGGGGCTCTGGAAAATGCTCCTCACCAACCAGTTTCACGACATCATACCCGGCGACGGCATCCGGGAGGTGGTGGAAGAAGGCCTCAGGGACTATGAGACCGTCATCTGCCAGGGCTCTCATCTGAGGGACAAGGCCCTCGACCGCCTGACAGAGCCCTGCCCCGGCGCCGTCACCCTGTTCAACACTCTGTCCTGGGAGAGAAGCGGCGAGGTGAGCCTGCCCGCCGGCGTGTATCCTGCGGGCGCCCTGTGCCAGGATATCACGGACCCTGACGGGACTGCCCGGACGGCGGCCCTTGTGGGGGCGCTGCCCCCTATGGCCGCGGTCACGGCGCCTCTCGCAGAGGAGCCGCCGCAGGCAGCGTCGCCCTTCAGGGTGACAGGCAGCACCATAGAGACCCCCTTCGCCGTAGCGGAGCTGGCAGAGGACGGCTCTCTTAGGAGCCTGGTGGACAAGGCCTCCGACAGAGAGGTGACCTGCGGCAGACTCAACAGATTTTATATAGGCGAAGACGTTCCCGAGATATGGGACAACTGGAACATAGACAAAGACCAGAAAAACAAGATGGCCCCTGCCGTCAGGCTGACGGAGCGGGAGATCATTGCCGACGGGCCCCTGCAGCTCGTAGTCAGGAGCCGCTACGCCCTGTCGGAAAGCTCCTCCATGGTCCAGGACACCGTGTTTCACAGCTCCACTTGCCGGATAGATTTCAAGACCCTGATAGACTGGCACGACAAGCACACCCTGCTGAAGGCCTCCTTTGATCTGGACGTGCTGGCAGACTTCAGCCGCAGCGAGATACAGTACGGCTTTGCCGAAAGGCCCACCCACACCAACAGGCCCGACGATGCGGCCCGCTTTGAGGTGTGCTGCCACAAGTGGGCGGACCTCAGCGAGACCGGCTTTGGCTGCGCCGTCATAAACGACAGCAAATACGGCCTGAGCATCGAGGAAAGGAACATATCCCTTACTCTCATCAAATCCGGCACCCATCCAGACCCCACCGGCGACGAAGGTGTCCACAGCTTTTCCTACGCCCTGCTGCCTCATGACGGAGGCTTCGGCGTCAGGCAGGTGACCCGGCCGGCCTATGAATTCAATCTGGCCCCCCTGACGGCAATGGGCCGGACCGCCCCAAAGGCGGACAGTCTCATAAGCCTGGACAGGGACAACATCATAGCCGAAGCCGTCAAGCAGTCGGAGGATGGCAGCGGGATAACTGTAAGGCTCTGGGAGGCGGAAAAGACCGGGACAAAGGTCCGGGCGGCGTTTGGCTTTGACTTTGCCGCCATCAGCGAAGTGAACCTGCTGGAGGAAAAGCCCCGGCCGGTCAGGACCGAAGGCAGGACGGCTTTTCTGACCTTCCGTCCCTTTGAGATCAAGACACTGAAGATCACCTTTTAGTCCCGCCGGGCGGGACGCAAAGACGGCGCCGGAGCGGGTGTTCCCGCTCCGGCGCCGTCTTTATCCAAAGCTCTTTTTGATCTTCTTTCAACATGCATCAGGGTCTTTGTTCACAGTCCTTTGCAGTCTGTGTTCAAAGCCCTTCGCAGTCTCTATTTGCCCACGAGGGGCATCTCCGTCATCCTGAGCTTGGCGCAGCCGTAGGGTATCAGCTCCGTCTCCCGGGCCTCTCCCACAGGCTTTCTGCTCCGGGGGATGGCGTTGGCGTGGCCGTATTTGCTGCCCCAGTCTATGGGAGCCATGGTTGCCTTCACCCAGCAGGCCGGCTTGTCCCCGAAGGGGTAGTCGTCCATAGGCCCTTCATGATACTCAAAATCGGCGGCCGCAAAGGCCATGTTCCAGGGGGACGCGGGCCTCAGTTCCCAGTCGCACCAGGGATATTTTCTCTCCACTCCGCCCCGCTCGTATTCAAGCATACGCTTTGACGCCTGCACGGGCAGGGAATAGAGCAGAGGGCCGTACCACAGGCACCGAAGGCCTTCGGGACGCTGCCGGAGCTCAAAGTCGTAGTCAAACTCCACCGTCAGCTTCACAAGGTGGCTGTTTTTCTCAAAGGTCATCCAGCCTCCGCCGGCGCCCTCCCGCTCCAGACAGTATTCGTTCTGCTTCATGTCGCCAAAGTCCACGGAGCCGTTCAGCACCTCGTTGCCCTTCACCCGCACCTTTTTGGCCCAGGCGGGGATGCGCACCTTCACCCGGCAGCGGGCGTCGCCCTCCGCCACTATGACGAATTGCTTCCGGAAGGGATACCAGGAATAGACCCGTGCCTTCAGGCTCTTGCCCTCGTGCTCAGTTTCCGCCTCCGTGGGGGCAAAGCTGGCTATCACCAGCCCTTCGTCGTCCTGCATGATGCAGGAGGCGGCGTATTTGGGAAAGGCCTGATTGAAGTTGGCGGTGCAGCAGCCGTAGCCGGGCTCCAGCCCGAACACGTTGCTCTCCTCTCCGTTGGTATAAAACACGTTTTCGGCATGCTCGGACACGCAGCAGGATATCTGATTGGTCTGCTGGTCGTATTGGTGGGTCCACATATCCGCGCTGATGGTGGCCGGCAGGGAGTTGAAGGCCAGCCGTTCCAGAGCGTCTCCCCATCCGGAGGAGCCGGATATCCCCATCAGTATCTCGTAGGAATACATGGCCTCGGCTATGCTGCACAGCTCCGCGCCGTGGATAGGGCTGGTGCCGGCCAGACATTCGTCTCCGGAAAAATGTCCCGGAGCCTGGCCGTGATACTTCATGAGATAAAAGAGAGCCTTCTCCGCCGCCGCATCCGGGTCGGAGCCGTCAAACTGGCTGAAGAGAGCCCCCGCCTTCAGGCTCATGGCCAGATTCACCACGTGGGTGTCAAGGGTCCACTTCGGCACGGGGCCGATGTGGCGGAAGTGGTCGAACCAGGCCCCGTAGTCGTGGCCCTGCTCTTTGAGGAGCTCCGCCAGCTTTTCCGTCCGGCGGCCCGGCTTTCTCTCCAGCAGCCACCTGACCGCTATGAGCCCCTCAAAGGAGCGATACTTGCCCCAGCCCATCAGGGGGTGCTTTTTGATGTGCTTTGCCAGACACGCCAGAGCCTTTTCCATGGCGGGCTGCACCCTCTCGTCCCCGGTGCAGTCGTGCCACACCGTGAGCACCTTCAGTATCAGCAGATAGGCCCACATATCGTAGGAGGCCCGCTCCTTGTCCGAGCAGGGGCATATCCAGCCGTCGGGCTGCTGCAGGTCCAGTATGGCGTCTACGTATCTTTTGGCCACCTTTTGCAGCTCCTCATCCTCCAGCAGAAAAGCCAGGGGGATAAAGCCGTCCAGCCAGTAGGGCACCCTTTCCCAGCCGTCCTTGTCCCCTCCTATCCATTTGCTGTCCCGGATGTCGGGCCAGATCCTGTACAATGCTCCGCTGAGCCCCCGGGCCTGGAGCTCCAGCTGCCGCCGGAGCCACCCGTGGGGCCGGATGCGGGCGGGGGATATAGATCGGTATTTTGCTTTGCGCATCATGCTGCTCCTCTATTTGACCCGTGAAACGATGACCTTGTCTATATACACCTCCGCTCCGTCGCAGCTGTGCATATAGAGGCCGCAGCCTCTGCTCTGCCAGATCTTCCTCTCGCCCAGGTCTATCCTGACGTAATCTCCTGAGAGCTCCGAGGCCTTGACGAAGCGGCTGAAGATGGTGCCTCCGGCGAAGGGGTCCCACAGCTCTGCCTGCAGGGCTCTGTCCCCTTTGCCCTTTTTCTTCAGGCGGACTACTGCGGAAAGCTTTATGCCGGCCGCGCCCTTGGCCTGCAGCTCGTTGACCAGATGGGTCAGGTCTCTCACCATGCACCTGTCTCCGTCCGAGGGCAGGCACACGGCCGCCTTGCCTCCCGAGGCCTTGGGATCCCGTCTGAGGGCGCTGAGGGTCCCCTCCTCTCTCAGGATAAAGTCGCCGGCCTCGATGACAAAGGCGCCCTTTTCCTTTTTGAAGGGCAGCACCGGAGCGTAGGGAGAAATGTCGATGGACCTGGACTCCGAATAAAAGGCGTTGTCCGTCTTTTTGGCGTGCTCAAACACTGCCTTCACGTATTCCTTTTCGTCGCTGATGGGCAGATATCCGCTGTCGGCCACCGCCTTTTTGGTGTCCTCGTCCGCCGTAAACCAGCCCGTCTGGAACCAGAAGAGCTCGTTTTCTATGCGGTCCCTGTAGACTCCATCGGCCGTCTCCAGAGCCAGCCGGAAGAGCCGGAAGAAGTATATCATCTCCTCCGTGTTCATCCAGCTCACGTCGTTCATATAGGTGGACAGGAATATGTTCCTGCTGCGGATGAGCCTTTCGCAGCCGCAGATCACTTCGTAGAGATACTTCCAGCAGGGGCCGTAGTAGTGCTGCATAAAATCTCTGATGAGGGCGTCGTCGTCTATGTCCGGATCCCACAAGAGGTGGGCCAGCAGATAGTTTTTCAGCACGTTGAAGGCAGGGCTCAGATTGAACCGGTCCCCCTGCTCAAACACGGCGCAGGCATGGTGCTTCCTGAAGCTCTGCACGTCCGGCTTCAGAGAATGGAAGTTGGGGTGAATGATATAGTAGTTGTTGAAGTTCACCGTGTAGTTCCAGATAAAGAGGTTTTTGGCGGTTTTGCCCCAGGCCTCCAGGTTCTTATAGAAATCGCCGTTCACCGTCTGCTGGTCCGCGTAGGGGAATATGCGGCAGTTCTTTATCACCCGGTAGGGCCTGTGCTTGCTCTTTTCCTCTATGGGCTCCCCGAAGTTGTTCTCTATGTCGCAGAGCCGGATGATCACGTTGTCCACAGGCTTGATGTTCGTGGGCGCCGGCACCGTGTACTGATAGGCAAAGGTCTCCAGGAGCACGTCGGGATACCGGTCCTTCACCTTGTCATAGATATAATTGAGAGCGTGGATGAGCACCCCCGACTCCGAGCCGTATTTTTCCACCAGGGCCCGGCACTTCTCGCACCGGCAGGGAGACTCGTTGTCATTCTGGGTGATGGATATCATCTGAGGGTCCCGGCGCTTGTCCAGCTCCCGGAGCACGTTCTTCGCCACCTCGTCCAGCATATCCGTGTTGGACAGGCAGGGCTGAGTAGGCACTCTCCTGCCGTCTATCTCGGCATACCACTCGGGATGGGCCTCAAAATAGTCTTCCTTCTTAAGGAGCATCCGGCCGAAGGTGTGGGCAAAGCCTATGAGCTCGCAGTGGCCGCCCCACTCCTCCGGGATAAAGTTGTTGTGGCCGTTGAGCTTCAGCTTCACGGCGTGGCGGGGATTGGCCATATTCATCTTGTAGTAGGCTTCCCGGGAGAAGAAGTCGGGCTTCTTCACCTTCTTCAGGCTGCCGGGCACCTGTATATCCCTGTTTTCCGGCACTACCTCCGTCTCTGCCGTCAGGAACCGGACTCCCAGATAATCCTCCAGGAAGGTGTACACGGCATACAGGGTGCCCCTGGGCCGGTCTCCGGCCAGGATCAGGTATTTGGCGCCTGACTTTATCAGGATGCCGTCCCGTTTCAGGCTGTCCCAGTCAAACTTGGGCAAGAGAGCCTTGACGGCCCGGGTCTGCCCCACGTAGATATTCACTCCGTCGGAGGGCTTGGAGACTACCCTGAAATCGGCTCCGGAGATCTTTTTCAGATATCCTGCCAGCTCCCGGGCGGCGTTCTTTTCGGGCTCGGTGGCGTCCCGGCCCGCGACTATCCTCACGTCGGTCTTTCCGTCTTTGGTCAGCCGCAGAGCCCAGGCCCTCGCGGACAAAAGCGCAAGCAAAATGATACAGATATACAGCATGATTACCTCTTTGTTTCCGGTTTTTCAAATGTAAAAATAAGCCTGTCGATATACACGTCCCCGGGCGCGGCCATGGAGTCCACATACACGCAAGCCGCAAAGGGGAACCACAGGACGCTCTCCGTCAGCTCCACGGTCTGCCACTCCTCCGACAGTTCACCGAGGGTCACGGTCTTCCCCATGCGGACCCCGTTGTCCAGCAGCAGATAGTCAAAGGCGGGCAGGTCCCCGTCGCCGGAGGCCCCGGTCCGGGCCACGGCATAGACGTGCATCTTGCGGTAGCCCTCTTTGTATTTTGCCAGCAGCTCCTTGGGGATCCGTTTTCTGAAGGCCTCCTTGCCCATGCGCTCGGAGGGGTCTCCGGCGGGAGCCGCTATGACCGCGGCAGAGCCGGCGGAAGCGGTGCCGTCCGTGACGAGCCGTGAGATGACCCCCGCCTTGTCCCCTTCCAGGTCGGCGGCCGTGACCTCAAACCAGTCCTCGTCCTTCAGGTCCCTGCACACGTTGGGAGTCTTGCCGGACTGCTTCAGGGCGGGCATGTCGGCCAAATAGGTGACGGCAATGTTGTTGCCCTCGTAGTAGCGGTCGTTGTGGGTAGCCACGGCGTGCTCGAAGAGGGTCTTCCTGAATTTTTCGGGATCTGTGATCTGCAGATACCCGCTCCGGGCCACCTGCTGCCGGGTCTCCTCGTCCGCCAGATACCAGCCGGTCTGGAAGAAGAGGAGCTCGTTATACACTCTGTCCCTATACTCCTTTTGGCCGCTGACCTTCGACAGGGCCATGGTGAACAGGCGGAAGCACTCGGTCATCTCCTCCGCGCTCATCCAGCTCACGTCGTTCATGTAGGTGGACAGGAAGATATGCTTGTCCCTGATGATCTTCTCGCAGTAGCAGATCAGGTCGTAGAGGTCCTTCCAGGCGGGCCCGTAGTAGTTCTGCATGAACTCTCTGATGAGGGCGTCGTCATCCACCGAGGAGTCCCACAGCAGATGGGCCATGAGATACTGCTTCACCACGTTGAAGGCCACCGCCCGGTTGAAGGAGTCTCCCTGCTCAAACACGGCGCTGACCTTGTGCCGGACAAAGGTCTCCACGTCCGGCTTCAGGCTGTGGAAGTTCGGGTGGATGATGTAGTAGTTGAAAAAGTTCACCGTGTAGTTCCAGATGAAGAGATGCTTCGCTATCCGGCTCCAGTCCTCCAGGCTCTTATAAAAATCCCCGTTCACGGTCTGGTGGTCCACGTAGGGGAACAGGCGGCTGTTTTCCATCAGCTTGTAGGGCCTGTTTTTGCTCCGGTCCCTGATGGGCTCCCCGAAGTCGTTCTCTATGTCGCAGATACGGATGATGACGTTGTCCCGGGGCACTATATTGGTGGGCGCCGGCACGGTGTACTGATAGGCAAAGGTCTCCAGGAGCACGTCGGGGTATTTGTCCCTGACCTTGTCGGAGATATAATTGAGGGCGTTGATGAGCATACCCGACTCCGCTCCGAACTCCTTGACCATAGCCTGACATTTTTCGCACTGGCAAGGGGAGGAATTGTCGTTCTGGGTGATGGAGATCATCCGGGGGTCATCCCGCTTGTCCAGCTCTATGAGCACGTTCTCCGCCAGCTTGTCCAGCACCTCCGGATTGGAGAGGCAGGGCTGATAGGGATATCTCTTGCCGCCATGCTCCGAATACCATTCCGGGTGCTCGGCGAAATATTTGCTCTCCGGCAGCAGCATATGCCCGAAGGTGTGGCCTCCTCCTATGAGTTCGCAGTGGCCGCCCCACTCCTCGGGAATGGCAGAATTGTAGTGTCCGTTGAGCCTGAGCTTGACAGCCAGCTTGTAGTCCGCGTGGTTGGGCTCGTAATACACCTCTCTGGAAAACATGGGCGGCGTGTAAATATACTCCGTCCTTCCGGACAGGGAGACGGTCTTCTTTTGGGGCACGATCTCCGCTTCATAGGTCAGATAGCGGACCCCCAGATACCTTTCCAGAAACTCATACACGGCGTAGAGGGTGCCCCGGGGGCGGTCCCCCGCCAGTACCAGGCCGCCGGGCACCGCTTTGATCACCACTCCGTCCGAAACGAGAGAAGCCCAGTCAAAGCCCGGCAGGACCGTTTTGGTGACTTCGGTCTGCCCTACGTAAATATTCGTCTTATCCCGGGAAGGCTCGGACACGGTCTCAAGGCGGGCGCCGGAGATCTTCTCCATATAATCCGCCAGCTCCGCCGCCGCGTTTACTTCGGGGGCGGAGGCGTCCCCGCCCAACACTATCACAGCCGCGGGCAGTCCGTCCCGGACCAGGTCCATGGCCCATGCGCCGCAGCCCGTAAGCAGGGCGCACATAACCAAAAGCAAATACTTCATACTAACTCCTTGCTGCAATATATTACCCGGCAAACCGCGGGTCTGCCGTTTATTTCTCAAAAATGATGAACACCCGGTCAAAATAGATGCCGTCGCCCAGCTCAGGGTCCGGCTGGGTGTAGAAATAGAGGCATGGGGTCTTCATGCCGCCTATGCCGCATTCGCCCATATCCACGGTGGCATATTCCCCGGGGAGCTCCCGGCCCTTGAGCACCTTGTCCAGACGGTAGCCGCTGTCCCAGATGAGGGAGTGGAGGGCGATCTTGTCGTCGGAGGCAGCCTGCCGGCCCCTGGTCCTGACCACGCCGTATATGCGCATTTTGGTATAGCCCGCCTGCTCCTTGGCCCTGATCTCCCTGCCCAGCACCCGCCTTACGGCCCACTGAACAGAATTGGTGGCCAGCACGGCGCAGGTGCCGGTGACCGTGTCCGGGTCCCTCACAAGCCGGGCCCAGCCGTTGTCCGTGGCAATATCCATCTGATCCGCCGTTATCTCCAGCCAACTGTCGTCCTCCAGGCCCCGGCACTCCTCGGGCACGTTCCCCGACTTCACCAGGGGAGTATATGGAGCAAACTGGGTGCCGTCCAGAGGCATGCCCTCGGAGTAGCGGCGGTTGTCCGTGGCCATGGCGTGGCGGAACAGCTCCTTCTCGAAGCTTTCGGGGTCGGTGATCTGCAGCCAGCCGCTTTCTGCCACCTGCCGCCGGGTCTCTTCATCCGCCAGATACCAGCCGGTCTGGAAGAATATGAGCTCGTTATACACTCTGTCCCTGTATTCCTTTTGGGCGCTGACCTTCGATAGAGCCATGGTGAACAGGCGGAAGCACTCGGTCATCTCCTCCGCGCTCATCCAGCTCACGTCGTTCATGTAGGTGGACAGGAATATATGCTTGTCCCTGATGATCTTTTCGCAGTAGCATATGAGGTCGTAGAGCTCCTTCCAGGCGGGGCCGTAGTAGTTCTGCATGAACTCCCTGATGACTGCGTCGTCATCCACCGAAGGATCCCACAGCAGACGGGCCATGAGATACTGCTTCACCACGTTGAAGGCCACGGAACGGTTGAAGGTGTCTCCCTGCTCGAAAATGGCGCTGGCCCGGTGCTGCACAAAGGTCTCCACGTCCGGCTTCAGACAGTGAAAATTGGGGTGGATGATATAGGAGTTGTTGAAGTTCACCGTATAGTTCCAGATAAAGAGGTTTTTGGCCAATTTGCTCCAGGCTTCCAGGTTCTTGTAGTAGTCCCCGTTCACGGTCTGCTGGTCCGCGTAGCCGAATATGCGGCAGTTCTCCATGACCTTGTAGGGCCTGTTTTTGCTCCTTTCTCTGATGGGCTCCCCGAAGTTGTTCTCTATGTCGCATATGCGGACGATGACGTTGTCCCGGGGCGTTATGTTGGTGGGAGCAGGCACCGTGTACTGATAGGCAAAGGTCTCCAGGAGCACGTCGGGATACTTGTCCTTGACGACGTCGGAGATATAGTTCAGGGCGTTGATGAGCATCCCCGACTCCGCGCCGAACTCCCTGACCATTGCCTGACATTTTTCGCACTGACAGGGGGCGTCGTTGTCGTTCTGGGTCACGGAGATCATCATGGGGTCCTGCCGCTTGTCCAGCTCCAGGAGCACGTTCTCCGCCAGCTTGTCCAGCACCTCCGGGTTGGAGAGGCAGGGCTGGGTGGGGACCCTTTTGCCGTCCCTGAGAGCGTACCACTCGGGGTGCTCTTCAAAGTATCTGCCCGCAGGCAGCAGCATGCCTTCGAAGGTGTGGGCAAAGCCTATGAGCTCGCAGCGGCCGCCCCACTCCTCCGGTATGGCGGAGTTGTAATGGCCGTTGAGCCTGAGCTTCACCGCCAGCTTGAAGTCCTTGTGGTTGGGCTCGTAATACACCTCCCGGGAAAACAGGGGAGGCGTGTGTATGTATTCGGCGCTGTCGGGGACGGAGATATCCGCGGCTTTGGGCACTATCTCCGCGTCTATGGTCAGAAACCGCACTCCCCGGTACCGCTCCAGAAACTCGTACACCGCGTAGAGGGTCCCCCGGGGCCGGTCTCCCGCCAGCACCAGCGCTCCCGGCGCGGCCTTGATGACTATGCCGTCGTTTTTCAGCCGGTCCCAGTCAAAGCCAGGCAGCAGCGACCGGGTGACCTCCGTCTGTCCCACGCAGATATTGGTCTTGTCTGCGGAAAGAGCCGACACGGTCTCCGGGCGGGCGCCCGATATCTTTTCTATATAGTCCGCCAGCTCAGCGGCGGCGTTCCGCTCGGGCTCCGTGGCGTCGTCCCCCACTACTATCACCGAGACGGCCCTGCCGTCCCTGACTATATCCAGGGCAAAAGCGCTCACGGTCAGCAACAGACACGCGCACAGAGCAAAAAACTTCATCAGATACATATATGGTCTTCCCTTAGCAATTTTTCTATTTTCATAATAGCATAATATCGGACCGTTCATCAACAAACGGGAGCCGGTTTTTCCCGGCTGGCCCCATCTTTGCCCCGGGATATGCTATAATAGACGTGAAATACTTATTCTGGAGATCGGCATGCTGTACAAACTCCTTATCGGACTGACACTCTTGTTTGGCTTTTCCGCGTCGCTGCAGGCCACGGTATTCGTGTATTCCCACAGGCCGAACGGCTTTTTGACCGAGGCCGTCAGGCAGGCCTTCCCGGGCATGACAGTCACGGAGATATCCGGCGACGGGCTCACGGAGCTGAAGGGCTCCGGAGACGACATACTGGCGGTGATAGACTCCCAATACTTCCCCAAGGCCGCCCTGCCCGCCTTTGAGACCTTTGTAGCCGAGGGCAATCACTATCTGGGTCTGTGCGGCCTGCCCTTCACCGACCTGCTGCAAAAGGCCGGCGGCAATTGGCTCACCGGAGAAGAAATGAACCGGGAGGCGGCCTCCCTTTCCACAGGCGTCCTCGCTCCCCTGTCCACCCTGAAGACCGAGGACTTCACACTCAATTCGTCAGCGGGGACCCCCGCCGTGACACTGGAGCCGGAAAACGGCATGCTGCACATCCGGGCTCCCCGGGCGGAGGAATGGCAGACCTACACTCTGAAGAGCCTGAACGAGACGGACGTGAATGACGATTCGTATATCACCTTTTCGGCCAAAGGGAGCCTGCGCTCTCCCGCAGTGTGGATATTCCTGCAGGAAAAAGACGGCTCCCGCTGGAACAAAAAGGTGGACCTCACAGGCGAAGTCCGCCGCTACGCTTTCAGAGCCTCCGACTTTACCTACTGGCAGGACTCCCGGTCCAGCGGCAGGGGTCTGGACGGCGACAGTCTCCATCTGTCGCAGCTGGACCTGGCGGAAATATCCATCATGGCGGCTCCCAGAGGCGAGGGCGTAGCCCTCATGGACACGGTCATAGGAGACCCGGTGGACATATATATCGGCGACCTGGGCTACTACCGGCCGGAATCGGCGCCCACCGAGGGGACCGCGCCCGACATGCACTGCATATACCCCGCCTACGAAATGCACGAGACCGAAGGCAGCAGCCTTACTCTCCTTACGGGAGACGCCTATGAGGGCCGGGGCCATATCACCAGCCCTCTCTGGCGCAATCGGGGCTACGGCACCGGCTACAAGGGCCCCTTCAGACAGGTCCCCCTGTCGGTGCTTTACGACGGCGGGGAGATGAGAGGCGTCGCCGCCGAGGCCGTGTACACCTATGACGGCAGCAGGAACAACGTATATGCCTATATAGGCAGCGACCCGGACTATCTGGAAGCCCATCCCGACTACACCCGGGCCGTCCTTAAGGCGGCTGCGGAGAGGCTCACGGGAGCGCCCTTCATTGTCTGCGGCGGCCTGGCGGACTTTTCGGTGCTGCCGGGAGAAAAGCCGGAGCCGGGGATGACTGTCCGCAGCGCCGCCGACTGCGTCTGCAGAGCCGAGCTGCTGATCCTGGACGAACGGGGACGCGAGGTATTTGCCAGGACCCGTCAGGCGGAGCTGAAGGCCGGACAGGACCTGTCCTTTAAGGAGACGGCCCCTGCCCTCAGGAAAGGCTTTTTCACCGCCGTCTGCCGGCTCTGTGATGCCGACGGCAGGCTGCTGGACCGGCTGGAGATGCCTTTTTCCGTGTATGCTCCGGAAAAAAGGACCGCTTTCAACTCCGTGACCCAGCATGACGGAGATTTTTGGCTGAAGGGCAAGAAATGGGTCCCCTACGGCATCAACTACTGGCCCTCCTATGCGGTGGGACTGCCGGTCCATGAGTTCTTTGACCTCACCTGGCAGCACCCCTGGCAGTACGATCCCGTCATCATAGAGAGGGACTTTGATCTGCTCGACAAGATGGGCATCAACTGCATCAGCTTCGGCCTCAACCACGGCGGCCCCATGCGGGACGTGGCCATGAGGGCGGAAAAGCACGGCATCAAGCTGCATATAGCCACCGGCGGCACCCACCCCTGCGGTCTCAACTTTGACACCATCAGGGACACCGTGGGCGCCTTCGACATAGCCAAGTCCAGCGCCGTGTTTTCCTACGACCTGGGTTGGTAAGTCCACGTGGGCGGCTACGAGGTCCGCCGCCGCTACAACGAAAAATGGACCCGGTGGATAGAGGACAATTACGGCTCCCTTGAGAACGCCTTTGACGACTGGAACTACACTCCTCCCGCCGACCTGACCGATCCGTCCCTCGTTGACGGTCCCACCGATGAACAGATAACGGACAGCGTCCCCATATCTATTGCCTACATAGCCGCCTACAGGCGCTTTATGGACGAAGTGATCAGCAAGGGCTATCAGTACTCCGTGAGGGAACTGCGCAAATACGACCCCCTCACCCTTATGGGGGCCCGCAGCGGCTACGGAGGCACCGGAGCCGAGGGCGTGGCGTCGGTGATGCCCTTTGACCTGAAGGCCGGAGTCCGGCATCTGGACTACACGGCGCCGGAGGCCTACAACATAGGCGCGGACCGCCCCGGTTTCCTGAAAGGACACCTGAACAACGTTTACGGACGGTTCGTGTCCAAGGGCAAGCCCGTCATGTGGCCCGAATACGGCAGCCCCCTCTTCTATTCCGGCGGAGGAGTCAACCGGGACAACTACCGCCCCGGCGCAGGCTACAGCCGGCTGGCCAACGAGGCGCAGTATTATGCGGGAATGGCGGACTTCATCATCGAGACCAAGGCCAACGGAGCCCTGGGCTGGTGGTTCCCCGGCGGCTACCGGGTGGACGAAATGTCCGACTTCGGCATCACCAACCA
>JAFZNQ010000043.1 GCA_017552965.1 Abditibacteriota bacterium
CCCAGGGTAAAGGAGGCGTGTTCATCGGCTGTGCCGCTGACTATCCTGACGTGAGTGGCGGGCCGGGGCGTGAAATAACGCTTTTTTCCCAGCAGATGGACGAGAGGGTCCATCAGCTCCGTCTGCCGTATCACGTCCCTGCGGCGGGCCTCCCTGATGTAGGTCTTCACCTCTTTTGCGTCAAAGCCCTCCAGCCGGGACAGCTCGTCATAATTGTTCTTCAGTATATCCGCCACGCCGGCGGAAAAATGCACTGCTTTTTCGCCGGGCCTGCCAAAGGCGTCGTTTTCGGCGGACTTGTCCATGGGATCATAGCCCGGCGCGGCCTTGTTGCGCTTGGCGGCCAGGCCGGAGGCCTTCATAAAGCCCGTGAGATCCGTCACGCGCCAGGCGCCGTCTTTCTGCTCCAGCCAGCCTCCGGAGTCCGGATAGTCCCGGGCAGGGTCGGCCTCCCCCGCCTCTGCGGCGGCGTTGAGGGCCCGGGATATCTCCTCCAGCAGCAAGTCGTAATAGCTGCCCTTTCTGAGGCCTGTGAGGCTGAGGGGACGCCAGTCCCCGGCCTTGAGCTCCAGGCCGTTCACGTAGGACACAAAGCCCTCGGCCATGAGCTCCTGCAGCCGCTTTTCAAAGGGAGTGAGAGGCTTGCCGCCCTCCCCTCCGGCCTCAGGCAGCTCCGCCCACATCCAGGCGTAGGCCAGGTCGGCGTTGGCTATGTCGGTGATGGGACAGTAGCACTGGGCGGCGTAAACATAGTCGCCGTTGCCGACCAGATAGTCTCCGGTCCAGATCCTTTCGACCCCGGGAGCCCCGGCCTCATACAGATACCGGTGATAAAGAGGGTCCCCGCCCGTGGCGGCCAGCAGAGCGCTCATCTGGCCGCCGCCGGAGGTGCCCAGGGACACGATACGCTCCTTGTCGCCGGGGATGATGTCGCCGTTGGCTCTGAGGGCCATGAGGCCCGACTTCAGATCCACGACAGAGGCCGGCGCCTTGCCCCGGCCCCCGTCGGCGTCCCGTCCCCTGGCGCCGGCGGACACGTATATCATGCCCTCGTCCAAAAAGCTCCTGTCCGGGGACCGGGGAGCGCCGGACCGCCAGCCGCCGCATTCGTTGGCAAATATGATGGGAGCCGTGTCGGCGGTGTATTGGCCTTTGGCGCCCTTATGATCGATGCCGATGACCCGCCCTTCCTCATCCAGTTTGAGATACTCTGCGGGCACGCAGACCAGCATCCTCTGATATTCGGGATGGGTGACATTGGCATTCACATACACGCCCGCCGGAACCTCCTCCCGGACCCGGGCGGCCATGTCCGCCGGCAGGCGCTCCCTGCTCCCTGCGCCCACGTTTATCTCCTTTTGGGGCGCCATGACGGGCTTGCCGTCCTTGTCCAGAGAGACCAGCATATAATATGAGCCGTCCCCGCCGGGTATCCAGCCGTACACTCCCGCCCGGATCCCCCCGGAATAATGCAGATATATTTCCGGGTCCACCGTGGCCTTTTTGGCCCTGTAATTGCCCGGCGGGTTCCACTGGGCGTTGATCGCCTCCGGGTTGACGGAGCAGCCGGCCAGCAGCAGCGCCGACAGGAGAGCTGCTGCGGCATACAGCAGCCCGGTCAACTGTGTTCTCTTTCCCATATCAGCTCCTCCAGAGTCTCATACAGACGCTCCGGAGCCACGGGCTTGGAGAGATGGGCGTTCATCCCCGCCTGCAGGGAGCTCTGCACGTCTTCGTCAAAGGCGTTGGCCGTCATGGCTATGATGGGAATGGCGCGGGCGTCCTCTCTGGGCAGCTTCCGTATGGCCGCCGCCGCCTGCAGGCCCGTCATCTCCGGCATCAGCACGTCCATGAGTATGGCGTCGTAATAGCCCGGCTCGCTCTCTGCGAACATCTTCACGGCTTCGGCGCCGTTTTCGGCGTGGTCTATGGAGGCGTCCTTGATCTCCATGAGCTCCGCCACTATCTCGGCGTTGATCAGCACGTCCTCGGCCAGCAGGATACGCCTGCCGGAGAGGGAGGCTCTCTGTTTTGCCGCCCTGCCGTGGCCGGCTATCCGGCTGTAGGCCTCCGTGACCTCCGACACAAAGAGAGGCTTGCCTATACAGCCGTCCGCTCCGGCGGCCTCGGCGTCGGCAGGGTCCTTGTCATAGGAGGCCAGGAGAATGACCATATCCCCGGCGCCGGCGTGGCCGCGCAGCTCTCTCACGGTCCCGGGGCCGTCCGGGCCGGTCAGGTCCCGGTCCACCAGCGCCAGCTGATAGGGCTCCTGCTTGGCCCGGGCTATATCCAGCAGCTCCAGCGCCTCGGCGCAGCTTTGGCAGGAGTCGGCCCTGATGCCGGCCTCGTCCAGAGTCTCCCGGACGCGCTCGCAGCTGACGGGATCGCCGCAGACTGCCAGGATCCTCAGGTCCTTCAGGTCCGGGGCGGCGGGCGCCTCGCAGTTTTTGAGGGTGACCGTGATCATGAACTCGGTGCCCACACCCTTTTGGGTGCTGACCACCTCTATGTTGCCGTTCATGAGCTCCAGTATGTTTTTGGTGATAGCCATGCCCAGGCCGGTGCTGCCGTATTTGTTGCTGCGGCGGGTGTCCTCCTGAGTAAAGGGCTCGTAGAGCTCCCGGGCTGCAAACTCGGGGTCCATGCCGACGCCCGTGTCCTTGACGTTGAAGCAGAGGGTGGTCCGGTCCTCAAACACGGACTTTCTCCGTATGGTGAGAGACACGCTGCCGGGAGGGTCGGTGAATTTGATGGCGTTGCTGAGGGTGTTGAGTATCACCTGCTTCAGCTTCATGTCGTCGCCTATATAGCAGTCGTTCACCACGCCCGTGATGCGGCACTCGTATTTCAGGCCCTTGTCCCGGCATTGGGAGGTGACCATGGAATTGATCTCCTCCACCATGGACCTGAAGGAAAACTCTTCGTGGCGGAGCAGCATCCTGCCGGACTCTATGCGGCTCATGTCCAGTATGTCGTTGATGAGCCCCAGCAGATGCCTGGCGCTGCCGCCTATCTTTTCCAGATGGTCCCGGGTAGCGGGAGACAGGGTCTCGTCCCGGAGAGCCAGAGAGTCAAAGCCCAGGATGGCGTTCATGGGAGTGCGTATCTCGTGGCTCATGTTGGTCAGGAAGGTGGTCTTGGCCCGGTTGGCCTCCTTGGCGGCGGCCAGAGCCAGGTTGAGGGCCCGGTTGTGCTCCAGAGTCTGACGCATCTCGGCGTCTATCTCCGTGAAGCCCACTCCCACGGCGTGGACCATGTGGTCGTCTCTGTCCTTGGCCTTGCGGACGCCGGCCATGCGCAGCATCTCATAATAATCCCTGCCTGCCCGGTGGGCCAGATACCTGTAGGCTATGATGGCCTCCGTGGAGAGGGCCTCCCGGATATTGTCCGGGTCTATGAATCGGAGGAAGCCCTCCCTGTATTCCTCGTCCACGTATTTGTTGGCATAGTAGGTAAATCTTTCGCTGAAGGAAAAATGGATCCCCTCGGGGGTCTCATCCGTGTCGCTGCGGGACGCCCTGTAGCATACGGCGTCGTCATGGTCCAGGTCCACGTGATACACGGACCGATAGTCGGAGGCCATGGCGGTGATCATGCTGCTCTGCTCCTTGCGGCGCTGTTCCTCCTCCAGGATCTGATCCTGCAGGGCCAGCTTTTCCTCCAGGGCAGCCCTGTATTCCCGATCCTTTCTGATCTCGTCGTCCACGTCCATGAAGCCCATGATGACCCCGGTGTGGCCGTTGGGCATGCTCACCTTGCCCATGTCTATGCGGTAATACCTTTTGCCCTCGGGAAAAGTCCTGAGGAAGGTGACGGACAGGCTGTCCTTTTCTTCGAATTGCTTCAGTATGTAGGGCAGGCTCATCTGCTCCCGCATACGCTCCCGGTCCTCCGGCGCCACCATGGTGGACACGTATTGCTCCTTCACGTCTCTGTACTTGGCGTGAGAGAGAGCGTTGCTGATGGCCTCGGCGTGGATGTTGTTCTTGTCCGAACGGTACAGGGAGCAGCTCTCCGTCTCCACGTCATTGATGAGACACAGAGTGTTGTAGAGCTTGGTGAGGGTCTCTATGACGGCGTTGTTCACCCTTTCGTCCGTGAGGGAGCGCTCGTGGGCCTCTGTCCTGTCGGAGATGAATACGAAGAACACGCCGCCGTCGGCGGTGTCCGCGAAGTGGCCGTAGTCCTCCAGCCAGCGGAGACTGCCGTCCCTGCGCACGATGCGGTAGGCCACGTAGTCTCTCTTGTCGTCGCTGGCGCCTGTCTGCTCGTCTATGGACTGGCTCACGGACTCAAAATCCTCCGGGTGCACCATGCCCCGGAAGGTGTTGCCCGTCAAGCTTTTGAAGTCATCAAGATCGCTGCACCCGTATATGCGGATGCACTCGTCGTTGACGTAGAGGATCTCCCAGGGCTCCTTCGCTCTGTACACGAAAAAGCCGCCGGGAATGTAGCTGCCTATCTTGTCGATGAGGGCCATGGGATCGCTCCCCGGTCCGAAAAGGTCTTTCATATTTCGTCTCCCCCGGGAGATGTAGCGTTATTTGGTCAGGACGCAGAGTATGCCCTTTTTGGTGATATACTTCACCCTGGCCTTGGCTTTTTTGCCGATCTTGCAGCCCAGTCTGCCTGCGCTGCTGCTGTCGCCTATGACTGTGTTGATGCTGTTGCCCACGTAGCCGATGGTGCCCAGTCCGGGCAGCGTGACCCGTATGGCCTCGGAGTCATAGGTGTTGTCGGGCTCCTTTCTCAGATACAGCTTCATGCCGGGCTTGAGAAAGCCGCTGCCGAACCTGTAGTCGGTGCCCACGAGAGTAAAATAAGTCTTTTTCATATCTGTTGTTCCTTGGTTGTAGTCATATGATCTGCATTGTTTGCGGTCCGCTTTTACGGCCCCTCCCCGCGTCATCCCGGCGCCTCTCCCCGCGTCATCTCGGCGGTTTCGCGTAAGCGAAACCGGTAAGAGATCTACGGGGGCACCGACGGCTGAAAGCCGTTGGGGGGCCGTATCGCGGGGCTGGGATAAAGCCCATCACGCGCCTTTCCCGCCTGTCCCCGGGTCCTCTCCCCGCGTCAGACCTCTTCCCTGGGGTGGCAGGCGTTGGGATACCGTTCCTTCAGGCGTTTTTTCTCGGCGTACATGAGCCTGTCGGCCCGTTCAAACACCTGCTGCAGCGACTTGTCGCCGTCCTTCACGTATTCGGACATGCCGCAGGCCACCACCACGGTGCCGCGCTGGCAGTGGCGCTCGCACATATCCGTCAGCTGCTCCATGATCTCGTGGCGGTGCTCATAGTCCGGGCCGGTGAGAAACACGGCAAATTCGTCGCCGCCCACCCGGTACACCGGGCTGTAAACAAAGAGGCCGCAGATCATCCTGGAGGCCGCCAGTATATATTCGTCTCCGGACTGGTGGCCGTAGGTGTCGTTGATGTATTTCAGGTCGTTGATGTCGCACACCACCAGGGCAAATTCGCTCTGGACCCGGTGGATGATGGCCCAGTCGGTATTTTTTTCTTTTTCCTTGTACGAATGCTTGCTGCCCACGCCGGTAAGGGGGTCCTTGAAGGCTATGTCCAGGGCCTCGCCCAGCAGGGTCTCGCTTTCCAGGGCCCTTTTGCTCATGACGGCGTAGTTGTTGAGCAGGAAGAGAAAGGACACGCCGAACATGGCCGCCACCACCGCCACGCTGCGGGCGTTGACCGCATAGAACCGGGACATCTGTTCGTGAGCGGCCCGGGCGTCATGGGAGATACCCTTTGATGTATAGTACTCCTCCACAGTGTTCATGCCGCTGGAGGCGGCGTTCACCACGGACTGGCTCATCCACACCAGGGAGATGAAGGTCACCAGGGACAAAAGGGTCAGCAGCACCACGATGGAGCGGCCAAACCTGCCGGACCGGTCCTTGGAGAGCACGGCTCTGAAATAGATGAAGCCCAGCACCGACCACACCAAAAACATGAAGTAGGAGCCTGTCTCCACGCTGCCCACGGAAAACAGGTCCGGTATCAGGTTGTAGAGGCCGAAAAAGATCATGATGATCAGTCCGGCCGCGCCGGTGTATATCTCCACCTTGTCTTCCTGCATCCTGGCCTGCCTGAGAGCGCAGGCAGACACGAACCCATAGACCAGGGCGGCGCCTATGGTGGTGACGTCCACTATGTAGGCTATGGCAGTCTGCCCCACGAATATCATCAGGGAGGACACGGCGCCCACCAGAAAATAGGCGTTGGCGGGGCTGCCGTTGCTGTCCAAAGTCATGAATCTGAAGGGTATCACGTGGTCCTGAGCCATGGCGTAAAACAGGCGCGACAGACACAGGCTGTTGCCTATGAGGCTGGTCAGCACCAGCGCCATCAGGGCCAGCATCATTATGACCATGCCCGCAGTCCCCAGATAATGGCGGGCTGCGTAAAAGGCGGGTATGCCGGCGCTGCCCTGCAGGTAGGCCAGCCAGTCAGCGCAGGCGTCGGGAAAGGCCGAGCAGGACAGCAGCATCACAAAGGCGTAGATGAGAAACACCGTGACGATGGCCGCCACGAATATGCCGAACACCCGGCTCCGCCTGAAGGCAAACTCCTCCGACGAATGGGCTATGCTCTCAAAGCCTATGAAGGCCCAGGGAGAGATGACCGCTATCTCCAGCACCTTGGCCAGCCTGCTGCCCTCGCCGGCAAAGGCCGGCGCAAAGGACTTGTCGTGGAGGCACATGGCGGCGACAAAGAGGGCCGTGATAAAAGCCACGAACACCAGCGCGGCCCCGGCCATGACCCGGGCCGTAAGGGACCTGGCACGATTGCACAAAAAGACGATGAGCCCCAGAGCCCCCATGGTCAGCAGGGATTCCCCCAGATATATGTCATAGCCAAACAGGGTGTAGAGCTTGACGAACTGAAACAGGTCTCCGAAGAAATACCGGGCAAACAGGGGTATGGACACCGCGTTGGCCCACAGTATGGAAAAATAGATCAGCGTCAGGAACCAGGACACCAGAAAGCCGTGGTCATAGCCAAAGCACTCCCGGGCGTAGGTGTAGGGACCGCCCGCGCCGGGGTAGCAATTCATCATGTAAAAATAGTTTCTGGCGATGATCAGCATGATGACGGCTCCGAAGAGCAGCCCCAGGACGCTGCCCGCCGGGCCGGCTTCCGCCAGATATGTATCGCCCGTATAGACTACGCAGCCGCCGCCCACGGCGGTGCCCACTGCCAGAGCCCACACCATAAAGGGGCTCAGATACGGACTGAGTTTCTTTTCATTTGACATTGGTTTATATTGCCGCCGGCCTGCGCCGGCTGTACGCTCCTGTAGTTTTCGTTGGTCTTCGCCGGGGAATATTTTTCCCCCGGGCTCAGGTCTCTTTTCTGTCCGGGGCGTAGCCGGGATTGATGGACTTGAGGAGCTTCTTTTCCTCGTACATCAGGGCGTCGGCCCGTTCAAATACCTGCCGGGTGTTTTTGTCCCCCGCCGGGTCAAAGTCGGACATGCCCGCGGACACGCACACCTCTCCGATCTCCATGTTGGCCACGGACATATCGTGCAGATGCTGCAGGATGCGGTGGCGGTGGACGTAGTCGTCGCCGTGGAGATACACCACAAATTCGTCGCCGCCGGTCCTGAACACCGGGCTGTGGACAAAGAGGCCGCAGATCATTCTGGAGGCGGCCAGTATATATTCGTCTCCAGCCTTGTGCCCGTAGGTGTCATTGATATGCTTCAGTCCGTTGACGTCGCAGACCACCATGGCGAAGGGGTCGGCGGCGCCCCGGGCTATGAGGGCGTCGGCTTCTTTTTCCTTTTCCCGGAAGGAGTGCTTGCTCTTGACCCCGGTGAGAGGGTCCTTGAAGGCTATGTCCAGAGCCTCGCCCAGCAGGGTCTCGCTTTCGATGGCCTTTTTGTTCATGACCGAATAGTTGTTCAGCAAAAAGCCGAAGGCCACGCCAAAGAGCGCCACCACCACCGCCATGCTGCGGGCGTTGACCCGGTGTATCAGGGCTATCTGGTCTTCGCCCACGGACGCCGTGGTCTGCGGGCCGGAGGCGGCGTAGAATTCTTCCACCGCGCGGATGCCTCCGGAAGTGGCGTTCATCACGGACTGGCTCATCCACACCAGGGACACGAACATCACCAGAGACAGGAGAGCGATCCACACCACTATGGAACGGCCAAAATGGCCCGCCTCATCCCTGAGCAGTATGATGCGGAAATAGATGAAGCCCAGCACCGCCCATACCACGAACATAAAGTAGGACACGGTCTCCATCACGCCCACGGAAAACAGGTCCGGCACCAGGCTGTAGATGCCAAAGCCTATCATGACCAGCATGCCGGCGGCTCCGGTGAACATCTCCGTCCTGTCCGCCTGTATCCGGGCCTGCCTGTAAGCGCAGGCGGACACGTAGGCATAGACCAGTATGGCCCCCAGAGTGGTGATGTCCACTATCCAGCCTATGGCGGTCCTTCCCACAAAGGGAGTGATGATGGTGGCCGCGGCTATGAGGCCAAAGGCCCTGCCGGGTATGTGACGCTCGTTCAGGACAGAAAAATACGGGGGCAACACCCTATCCCTGCTCATGCAGTAGAAAAGCCGGCTGAGGGAAAGGCTGTTGCCTATGAGGCTGGACACTATGAGGGCCAGCAGAGCCGCAATGAGCATCAGCACGCCGGGCCGCCCCAGATAATGCCGGGCGGCGTAAAAGGCCGGCAGCCTCTCTATGCCCGTGAGATTGCCGCAGTCCCGGACGTATTCCAGCCAGGAAGAGTATCTGTCGGGATAGGCGGACACGGAGAGCAGTATCAAAAAGACGTACAACAGCAGCGAAGCCACCACCGCCGACACCAGAATGCCATATATGCGCTGCCGCCGGAAGGCAAACTCGCCGGACGCGTGGGAAATGCTCTCAAAGCCTATGAAGGCCCAGGGAGAGATGACCGCTATCTCCAGCACCTTGACCAGGGCGTTGCCGTCCCCGGCAAAAAGATGGTCCATGCCGCCGCCGTGTCCCGAAAGGGACGCCGCAAAGCACAGGGTGATGAAGGCGGTGAACACCACCGCGCAGGCTGCGATGAGCCCCGCCGTCAGCCGGCTCCACCGGGAGCACACCAGCGCCGTCAGCAGCACCGCCGCCAGAGTCAGCAGGGACTCGCCAAGATATACGTCATAGCCAAACAGAGTGTACAGCTTGCCGAACTCAAATACGTCCCCGAAGAAATAACGGGCAAACAGCGGCAGAGCCGTGGCGTTGGCCCACAAAATAGCCAGATAGGTGAGAGCCAGGAACCAGGACACCAAAAAGCCGTGGTCGTGGCCAAAGCACTCCCGGGCGTAGGCGTAGGCGCCCCCGGGCCCGGGGTAGCAGGACATCATGTAATAATAATTGCGGGCTATGATCAGCATCAGCAGCGCGCCTGCCAGAAGCCCCAGGACACTGCCCAGAGGCCCGGCCCCGGACAGATAGGTGTTGGCCGTGATCACCATGGACCCCCACCCTATGCTGGTGCCCAAAGCCAGAGCCCAGGCGCCAAAGGGGCCCAGATACGGAACAAGCTGTCTATTCTGTGAAGCCATTAATCACTCGATCCGGCGGCGCCGGGTCTGCCTGTGACCGATCGCAGACGCCGCCCATTTAATAAAATCTATAATAACTAATAATATTATACAAGATGCACCGCCGTTTTTCAACCAAAACAGGAGGAAAAACTGCGCCGCCCCTCCTCCGCCGTCACCCCGGCGGCAGAGCCTAACCCCGCGTCATCCCGGCGCTTGGCATTGTCCCGTTCAATAATAACGTCATCTCGGCGCCTGCGTCCTCGGCGCAGGCGGTAAGAGATCCCCTGTCACGAAGACGCGAGCCGCGGTCACGGACAGACCCAACGGGACAGAAGGAACGCGCTCTCCTGCACCTCTCGTCAGTACTCGAAGACCGGGTCCTCCCCGTCTGCCTTCTCACGCAAGCGTGAGTAAGGAAGAGTCAGACGGGTCCCGCCAGACGCTTTCCTTGCTCCGGCAAAGCCGGAGGCGTCTGGTGGGAGGGGCCGTATCGCGGGCAGAACGCGCTCTCTCCTTTTCCGCCTATGTGGACCCCCCAACGGCTTTCAGCCGTCGGTCCCCCCACAGATCTCCAACGCACAATAATGTGCGCTGGGATGACGGCGGAGAGCA
>JAFZNQ010000044.1 GCA_017552965.1 Abditibacteriota bacterium
AAAACGCAAAACCCGTACTTTCGTACGGGTCTCGGGATCAATCCTGCTTCCAGCGGTCATGTATCCACAGCCAGCCGGCAGGATACCGCCTTATTTCGGCCTCAATGGCGTCGTTGACCATCTGAGTATATTGTTGTCTGTCCGCGTCTTCGTCTCCGGTGGGCGCAAACTCCAGAGGGGGATAGAATTCTACGGCGTATGTGTCCGGGCCTGTCCGGATGCAAAACCCGGGCACTATGGGGGCTCCCGTTTTCAGGCTAAAGGCTGCAGTCCCCACACTGGTGAGGGCGGGAGCGCCGAAAAACATGCTGTTGATGCCGCCGTAAAAATGCTGATCCGGCAATATACCCAGCACCTCGCCCCGGCGCAGCACTCTGATGGTTTCCGTCAGGGGCGCGTTTCTGTCCAGCACCTTGTAGCCCCCGGAGCGGCGTATGCGGGCCGTCACACTGCTGATCTCGGCTCCGTCGCTGTTGCGGGCGATCACGGTGAGCTTGCAGCCGATATCGTTGATGGTGCGGCCCAAAAACTCCCAATTGCCGAAATGAGCCGTAAGGACTATGACTCCCCGTCCCCGGGCAGCAGCCTCCTTCAGGTACTCTTCACCTCTGACCTCCACGTCTATGGCGCCGGAGCCCTTTTCGCCCACCCAGAAAAACATCTGGGCTTCGTACAAGAAGTTTTCGATGCTCTCCCGGATGATGCTTTCCCTTTCCCGGCTGTCAAGGCTGTCGCCGAAGGCCAGGGCCAGATTGCGCCGGGCAGTCCTTATCCGGCGCCTGTCCAGCAGGTAATACAGCCGGGCAAGAGTCCCGGCCCTCTTCATCATACTCTCCGGGGAGGAGCGCAGGATGCTGCGATACAGCCCGAGAAAAAGGAGGTCGCCTGCGCGGGTGATGATCTTTTTGCTAAGTCCCGATTTGCTCATGGATAAAAAAAGGGCTGTAACTTCATTACAGCCCGCCAATTTCATATCTTTTTCCAGATAAGCGTGGCGTTCTGACCGCCGAAGCCAAAGGAGTTTTTCATGGCGATCTTCACGTCCTTTTCTCTGGCAGTCTTTGGCACGTAATCCAGATGGCA
Organism: Abditibacteriota bacterium; assembly: GCA_017552965.1. NCBI lineage: Bacteria > Pseudomonadati > Abditibacteriota > Abditibacteriota bacterium. Next base: position 1,084 of record JAFZNQ010000044.1, read on the forward strand.
CCGTTCGTCAACGTTGTCCAGATTCCTGGTGGGATGGATGACGCCCGTCTGCAGAGTCTTGATGCAGGCGATGCTTTCCACGGCTCCCGCCGCTCCCAGCAGGTGCCCGGTCATGGATTTGGTGGAGGATATGCACACCTTCTTTGCGGCGTCTCCCAGGGCCATCTCTATGGCCATGGACTCCTCGGCATCCCCCAGAGGGGTGGAAGTGCCGTGGGCGTTGATGTAGTCTATTTGGTCCGGGCCGATGCCCGCGCTGCGCATGGCGTTCTGCATGCTGCGCCGGGCGCCGTCCTTGTTGATGGCCACCATGTCCGAAGCGTCGGCGCTGCAGCCGTAGCCGATGAGCTCGGCGTATATCCTGGCGTCTCTTTTTACTGCGTGGTCGTAGTCCTCCAGCAGCAGCACTCCCGAGCCTTCGCCCATGACAAAGCCGTCTCTGTCTCTGTCAAAGGGTCTCGAAGCATGCTCGGGATCGTCGTTGCGGAAGGAAAAGGCCTTCATGGAGCTGAAGCCTGCGCAGGAGAGAGGCCTGATCGCCGCTTCGGCGCCGCCGCACAGCATGAGGTCTGCGTCGCCTCTTTTTATCATGTGATAGCTTTCGCCTATGGAATGACAGGCTGTGGCGCAGGCCGTGACTACAGCCATATTCGGCCCCTTGGCGCCGGTGAGGATCGCCGTCAGGCCCGAAGCCATATTGGAGATCAGCATGGGGACGAAGAAGGGACTGACTCTCAGAGGGCCCTTGCTGACCAGCACCTCTGTCTGCCGCTCCCAGGTCTCCACTCCTCCTATGCCGGAGCCTATCAGCACGCCTATACGCGCTGCGTTGTCATCATTTATTTCATACCCCGAGTCCCTGAGGGCCATCTGAGCGGCCGACACGGCAAACTGGGCGTATCTGTCTGTTTTCTTGGCTATTTTCCCGGGAATATACTGCTCGGGATCAAAGTCATTGATCTGAGCGGCGATACGGCAGCGATGCTCCGAAGCATCAAAATGAGTGATCCTGCCGATACCGTTTTTACAGCTTACAAGATTGGACCAAAAGGTCTCAAGGTCAAGTCCTAAAGGAGTGAGCAGGCCGATGCCGGTCACTACTACTCTTTTTTCAGACATAGTCACCTCCGTAGATTCAGCCGGGGCTGATATGCTCAGCGGACAAGTCCGCGAAAATACAAAAGCACGTCCCTCTGCGACGAGGGACGCTGAGCTTGTTCGATTTAGTTGATTTTGCTACTGATATATTCTACAGCATCGCCAACAGTCTTGATGGTTGCCGAATCCTCGTCGGGAATCTGGATGTCAAATTCATCTTCAAAGCCGATGACGAGATCCACTACGTCAAGAGAATCGGCGCCCAGGTCTTCCACGAAGCTGGAGCTCTCTTCGATCTGGCTCTCGTTCACCTTGAGCTTGTCAACGACAACATTCTTTACTCTATCAAAAATTTCGGCCATTTTATGTCCTCCGATAGTATTTTATAAAAGCCCGAAGGCTGTTATAGCAAGGTTGATCTACATTACCATTCCGCCATCTACGGGAATGACCACTCCCGTCAGATAGTCGCTCATGGGCGAGGCGAGAAACAGCACGGTGTCGGCCACGTCGTCGGGAGTACCCAGCCTTTGCAGGGGGATCATCTCCGCAGCCTTTTGCTTGGCCTCGTCGGATATCTCGTCGGTCATGACTGTCTGTATGAATCCGGGGGCCACAGCGTTGGCTGTGATGCCGCGCTTGCCGTATTCCTTGGCGATGGTCTTGGTCAGGGCTATGACCCCGGCCTTTGAAGCCGAATAATTGGCCTGCCCCGCATTGCCCATGATGCCCATCACCGAAGCCATGCTGATGATTTTGCCGTATCTCTGGCGGGTCATCTGCTTCAGGGCGGCCTTGGAACAGTTGAACACGCCCTTGAGGTTGGTGGAGAGCACCATATCCCACTCGGCGTCGGACATCCTGAGCATCAGATTGTCCCGGGTGATGCCGGCGTTGTTGACCAGTATATCCAGCCTGCCCCACTTATCGACTGCAGCCTTGACCCACTGCTCGGCAGTCTCAAAGTCGGCCACGCTGCCCTGCAGCGCAAAGGCCTCGGCGCCGGTCCCTTTTATTTCATCGGCGACAGCCTCGGCATCCTGCAGGTTGTAGTCCACTATACATATCTTTGCGCCTTGGGCGGCCAGCTTGAGACAGATGGATCTGCCTATGCCTTTTCCGCCGCGTCCCGCGCCTGTCACCAAAGCGACCTTGTCCTTCAACATCTCCCGTACCTCATATATTCAATCAAAAAATATTATACTATACACACCGGCGCTTGTCAAGATTAGCGGAGCAGGTCCAGGTCCGCCATACAGCTTACGCTCACTACCGGAATGCCGGGAGCTATCTTTTTTACGAGACCCGCGAGCACGGTGCCGCTGCCCAACTCTACAAAGGCTTCGGCGCCCATAGCTGTCATCCTGTTGACGCTTTCCACCCAGCGGACGGAGCCGGTCAGCTGCCGCGCCAGATTGGCTCTGACGGTCTCGGGATCCGTTTCGGGCAGGGCGTCGGCGTTGGCCACCACAGGCACGGTACACCGTTCAATGCGGGTGAGCTGCAGGGCTTTTTCCAGCCCTTCTTTTGCCTGCTCCATCAGGGGCGAATGAAAGGCGCCGGACACGTTGAGAGGCACTACCCTCCGGGCGCCCGCCTCCTTGTAGAGGGCCGCCGCTTCCTCCAGGGCTGCCTTTTCGCCGGACACCACTGTCTGCGCCGGCGAATTGATATTTGCGTTGACGCAGACTCCTTTTACCCTGGCGTTGATCTCCGCCAGGACCTCCGGGGCGAGCCCTATGACTGCAGCCATGCCGCCGGGATTGGCGGCGGCGCACCGGTCCATGAGCTCCGCTCTCTTTTGGATAAGAGCCAGCCCGTCTGCAAAGGAAAAAGCTCCGGCTGCGCAGAGAGCCGCATATTCGCCGGCGGAATGCCCCGCGCACACCATGGGTCTGACCAGCTCGCAGACTGCGGCGCAGGCGGCGCAGCAGGTCGTATAGAGAGCCGGCTGTGTGTTGACAGTCCGGCCCAGCTCCTCTGCGGGGCCTTCGAAGCACAAGCCGCTGATACGCTCGCCGGCCACATCAAATACGGCCCGGGCAGCAGGCGAATTGTCGGCAAAGTCCTTGCCCATGCCCACAGCCTGAGAGCCCTGACCGGGAAATACGAAAGCGATCTGTTTGCCTAATATGCCCATCTCATCAGCCCCGATGCCCAGGTAAGTCCGGCTCCAAAGCCGCAGACGGCCACCAGATCTCCCTTTTTGATCCGGCCCTGCTCCCACGCCTCGCACAGGGCTATGGGGATGGAAGCGCCGGAGGTGTTGCCATACTTGTCCAGATTGACAAAAAACTTGTCCATGGGGATCCTCAGCCTCTTGGCTGCCGACTCTATGATGCGTATATTGGCCTGATGGGGAATAAAGAGATCCACGTCCTGGGCGGTGATATTGTTTCTGTGGAACAGCTTGTTCAGGGTGTCCGACTGGATCTTGACGGCGAACTTGAACACCTCCTGGCCGGCCATGACTATCTTGTTGCGGTAGGAGGCGAGACCCTCCTGAGTCATGGGCCGCCGGGAGCCGCCCTCGGGGATATACAGATAACCGGCGCCGGAGCCGTCCGAGCCCATGTCAAAGTCTATGAGGCCGTATTCGCCCGCATGCTCGCCTATCACGGCCGCTCCGCAGCCGTCCCCGAACAGCACGCAGGAGCTGCGGTCCGTCCAGTTCATGATGCGGCTGATGAGGTCGGAGCCTATGACCAGTATCCTCTTGTAGAAGCCCGACCTTATGAAGCCAAAGGCGCAGGACACACTGTACACCCAGCCGGAGCATGCCGCTTTGAGGTCAAAGGCAGCAGCCCGCGAAAGGCCCAGGCGGTCCTGGACCAGGCACGCAACGCTGGGAAGAGTGTAATCGGGAGTAATGGTGGCCACTATCACCAGATCTATGTCCTCCGGCCGGGAGCCGCTTCGTTCCATGGCCTGCCTTGCGGCGTCCACTGCCAGATCGGAAGCAGCCATACCCTCGGGACAGATACGCCTCTCCTTAATGCCCGTTCTGCTGCTGATCCATTCGTCGCTGGTATCGACCATCTTCTCGAGATCGGCGTTGGTCAACACCTTTTCCGGCAGCGCTTTGCCCATGCCGAGAACAGCAATAGTATTTGTGTTAAGCATCAGTGAATATCCTTTTGGACCCTCCGCGGGACAAGTTTCATACACATATATTTTACCACGAAACCCGCCGAAAGTGTAGTAGCGCTTGCAAAAAACCCCTCGTATATAGTATAGTTATTATGTAAAACCAATGAGAAGGGGCGCCCATTCTGAAGCTTTCGGCTGTCATAGTCAACTGGTACTCCTCGGATCTCACAGAGAGGCTGATCGCATCGGTTGACCAATACCCTCCCTCCTGCGACTGGGAGGTGATCATAGTGGACAACGGCTCCCCGGATTTTGATCCCGGGAGGTTTGACCGTCCGCAGGTGACCTGTATCCCCTGCGGCGAGAACCACAAATACGCCCGGGGCAACAACATCGGAGCGCAGCGGGCCCGGGGAGAGTATCTGCTGCTCCTGAACCCGGACATCGAGTTCACGGAGGGCTCGGCGGATGCTCTGGTGGACTTTTTGGACGCCCACGGAGAATACGGCGCCGCGTGCCCCCGTCTCATATTGCCGGACGGCTCCACAGACAGGTCCGTGAGAGGCTTTCCCTACATGCTGCCTCTCGTCCTGTCCTATCTGCGCATACCGTCGTCATATCTGATGCCCTATATGGACTATGACCGGGAGAGCGACGTGCTGCAGCCCATGACCAGCAGCCTGCTGATCAGAAAGTCCGTCTTTGACTCGCTGGGGGGCTTTGACGAGCAGTTTCCGATCTTTTTCAACGACGTGGATCTGCTTTACAGGGCCCATCTGCAGGGCGTGGGGATCAGGTATCTGCCGTCCTCGCGGATGAAGCACGTTCACGGCGGCTCCACCCGTCGCGCGGACCCGGCTCTCATGAAGAGGGAGTCATGCCTCTCGCTCATCAGATTTTACAACAAGCACTTTGCAAAACGCTATGGACCGATACTGACAGCCCTTTTTACCGCGGCAATAGGTCTGGTCATCCCGAAGGAAGGTAACAAATGAGGCGCAAGCTGATAATAAGCATCGTGACGTGGAACAACCGGTTGGAAATAGACCGCTTGCTGGAATCCCTGTCTTTTCAGGAAGGCCTGCCGGCCGACACGGGAGTGGTGGTGTCCGACAACGCCTCCTCAGACGACACGGTCAATACCCTCCGCCAGGGCTATGAGGCGAGGACCCTCATCATCGAAAACGACGAAAACCTGGGCTTTGGCAGAGCCCACAACCGGGTGTTTGAGAACATAGAGGCCGATTTTTACCTGCTGCTGAATCCTGACTGCTACTTCGAGGACAGGCAGGCCATCAGCAAGCTGCTGGCATACGCCGAGGAGAACCCCGACGCCTGGATCGTGGGCCCAAAGATACTCAACCCGGACAACACGCTGCAGTATTCGGCCCGCAGCTTCCCCGACCCCAGGGCCACTCTCTTCAGAAACACCTTTCTGGGCAGGCTGTTCCCCAACAACCCCTACGTCAGCAACTATCTGAAGACCGACATAGACCACGACGAGATCAACCCGGCAGACTGGGTGTCCGGAGCGGCCATGCTGATCAGAAGGGAGCTGATAGACAAGACCGGCGGCTTTGACCCCATCTACTTTATGTACGTGGAGGACATGGACCTGTGCAAGCAGTGCTCCTTGCTGAACAAGGACGTCATGTATTTCCCTCCCTGCGTGGTGTATCACCGCATAGGAGCCTCCAGCGACAAGGCCCCCAAAGCCATGATCGCCGCCCATCACCGCAGCATGCTGCTATATTATCAGAAATACGCCGGCTTTTACGAGCGGATATTTCTGTCTCCCTTCGTGGCCCTGGCCCTGGCCATCCGCAAGGCCCTTATGATAGCCGATCTTTAAAAAAAGCAGGTCTCGCAAGAGACCTGTTTTTTTATTTACTTATTCAATATACCTGTGTGTTTATTTGGTTTTGGCAAAGCTTATGTCCGCATAAGCCCCGGCAGAGGGCTCTTCTCCGCCCTCGCGGTAACACCACATCTTCCGGGGGCGGTCCGGAGGATCCGGCTTCTGCACAGAACTGCGCCACAGGACGTGTCTTTTCCCCGCTGCCATATAGCTGCGTATACCCGCATCCTCTAAAGCCTGTTCGTCGATACCGGCGTTCTTGAGAAAGTCTTCCCGGGACAGCCGCACCTTCCTGTGCTCCACGGAACCGTCTTTATAAGCCAGGCGGATCACGTTATCCGAAAGTATTGTGTACTTCGGCATACCGTACAACGGCCCGACGTGAAAACTGCCGATATAGGGCGCGCCTGTATCGAAATAGCTTTCTATCACCTTTTTACCGCGTTTTTCGCTTATATACCTGACGGCATGGCCGTTGACTGCCATGTATCTGCCGTCGGGCAAGCGCCTGACGTCCGGCTTCCCGTAATTAGATTTCCCTACGGCAGGCTCGGTCCAGCGGCCCAGGACCCGGCCTTTATGCCTGATGACCACCAGATCGTAATCCCGGACCTGTCTGAGGTGCTTCGGGGAAAGAGCGGTGACCCGGTATCTGGCATATTGGAATTCTTTGCCGGCAACGCCGGATTCGTGAGGCTTCAGCTTTTTGAGAAAGGCCTCAAAGCGTTTCTCGCCATACCCGAGAAAAGGGTATTCGTAATAGCACAGATACATCTGCCTCCCCTCCGGCCAGGATCTGAGGCTTTTGTTCACGTAAACGTAAGGCGCAAGGGTCATGCACTTCCCGTAGGTCCTGATATCGGTCGTATACAGGTCCTGTTCATAGATCCCCTTCAGAAACGACGGCACTCTTACCAGGGGAACAGGCACTGCGAGCCCGGCGCTGTAGCTGAAACAGACGCCGGCGACGTAAAGCAGCAGAACGATGAGGATGACATACACAGCCCGTTTCTTATTCATAATGAACTCCCGACACAGTGTCAGATCACGCAAACATTCTTGTCCAAAAGTCTTTTGCTTTGTTAAACATACGGGCCAACAGACCAGTCAGAGACTGCCGCCCGGCAGGAACGGCGGGGGTTTGAGAAGCTTTCTCCGGAACGGCTTTTTGACGCGTCGAAGAAACCAAGGCGCTTAGCTTGCCGTAGGGCTTCAGGCTGTTTATGCTTTCCACCGCCTGCGGCGAGGGTTCTTCTCCGCCTTCACGGAAGCACCACATGGAATGCAGGTATGGTTCCGACTCATAAAACGTGGCAACCCTTTTTTTGCCGACGCCGTTCCACCACAGAACATGATCGGCTCCCACAGGTTTTTTGTCTCTGTCTTCCTGCTTATATACGGCAGCCCATTTTTCTTTGTTCTTGGCGATATCGTCTTCCGAGAGGCGCACCTTGCAAAGCTCCACTTTTCCTTTGTTATAGGTTTTGCGTATCAGATTGTCGGAAAGGATGGTGACGGAAGGAGCGCCGCCGATAGGCACGTTTTTGCTCCCTATGTGATTATAGCTGTTGCACTCAAAATAGCATTCGCAGACGATCCTGCCTTCTTTTTTGGTGAAATAGCGAACAGCGTGGGCGTTGGCTGTCATGACGGTCCCATCGTCAAGGATCCTGATATCGGGCTTTCCGTAGTTAATACTGCCCACCGCAGGCTCGCACCAATAGCCGACGAAGTCTTTGTCGCGCCTGAGGACCACCAGATCGTAATCGAGCATGGCAGGGCCCACAAGTTCTTTTGGTATGGTATATTCGTTCACGTTATATCTGGCAAACTCAAAGTCTCCGGCGACCAATGCCGTTTCGGAGAGTTTGAGACCGGACACAAAAGCAGACAGCCGTCTTTTGTCGTAACCCAGGAATTCCCACGTGTTTCTGAACATATATGTCATAGGCTTGTTCACCGGAGAAGACTCAATACTTTTATTCACATACACGATGGGAGCGTCGTCGAGCTTGCTGGTATATGAACGGATCTCGGACTGATACGGTGATTCCTCATATACGTCCAAAAGATAATAGGGGATAGACGAAAAAGTCATAGTCTGCATGATCGGAACACTATCACCCCAGGCAGACGGGAAAGATCCGCAGCAGATCACGCCGGCAGCCGCAAGGGCCAAAAGCAGGTAAATCGATCGTTTCATGATATTTCCTCGTATATAGTATTTGAGCAGGCCACAATGAGCGACGCCGGGAGCGCCTGTCCGAAAAGGCGCAAACAGCCGGCGCGCAAAGGCCATGCTTACTTTCAGTATAACTGATAACGGAAAAAAGGTCAAGTGATTTTCATAAATGTTCGTAAGGTCATAATGAAGCATAGCAGCCGTTGTCCCTCTCCGAACTCATCCGGCGGTCACAATCACGTCATTTCGCCCGTGGCAGAGTAGCCATATGGATCGGTCCCCCGACCGGGCGGAAGCGGTTTCTCTTGCAAGACCGGAGGTCTTGCAAGAGAAACCTTTTATTGTCATCCCGGCCCCAAAAGAATCGACCAGCCGAGGAACGACGCGCACTCACCGCCGGGAGAGGAACATTCTTTTTTCCCGTTGGGCCTGTATGTCCCCCGCTTGTACGGCCCCCCCATTTGCCCCTCCGGCTCTGCCGGAGCAATGAAACGGGCAAATGGTGCCCCCACAGACCACCCCAAAAAATCTGCGATTTTTCGGGGACCCCGGGATCTCTTACCCCAAACGGCTGAGATGCATTCGCATCTTGACATATGCCGTTTGGGCCGAGATGACGCGGGGTTGGAGACGCCGATATGACGCGCAGTTGAACGGGAAAAAGCAAGAGCCTCGACAGAAAGAGGAACGTCGGATCACCCGGGGTGGGAGGGGCGTTATTCGGGGTCCCCGAAAAATCGCAGATTTTTTGGGGTATAAAGCCCCTGCTCAAGCCGAAGGGCCAGCGTCGCCGTCAGGCGCAAGGCGGAAAAGGCAGAAATGCAGCCGGGGTCCCCGAAAAATCACAGATTTTTTGGGGTTTAGTTTCTTTTCTGCCCCGCCGCAGAGCGCAGACCTGAGGCGCAGACGGGTGCAGGGCAGCCCGCCCTGGTC